>NZ_CP085157.1 GCF_022788695.1 Pseudosulfitobacter sp. DSM 107133 | reverse complement strand
CACTGCCCTCAAGTCTTTATTGTTTTGCAAAGCTTAACAGATATTGTGGATAAATCCAGACCAAACCGTTGAGCGGCCTGGGGGCGTTGAAGGCACCGATTTCTGTCGACGGTAAACTGTTAAAAATCAGCGTCTTGGGCGACTGCGCTCTCGCTCTACTTCAACACCTCGTTGCCAACTACGTAGTGACCACAAGATGTATTGTGAGTGCGTACAGAAATCAGTCGGCAGAATCGGATGGGCGATTCTCGGGAATCTCAATCGAGCAGCCCCAGCCTCTCAGCCCGCTCCAGTAGCATCTTGACCGAAGAAGGCTGCCAGCTTGTCCGCCCGCGTGGTGTGCGTTCGCGCATCGCTTCCAGCCGGGTACAGATCGCCTGAAGCGTGATGTCGGGGTCCGCGCCCTTGATGCCGGCGACGATGGCGGGCAGACGGTCGTCGGTTTCGCGGCGCCCGGCGCGGGCCAGCACCTCGGCCGGCAGGAAGCCGTCGCGGACATAGGCATTCACAGCGCGCAAGAGACGGCTTTGGGTCCAGCGACGCGCCTCGGGCAATGGGCCGTTGATGATGCGCACCACGTCTTCCCAGGCCAAGTCGGGTCGCAACCGGCGCACATGGGGCACCCAATCTTGTGCCGTCTCGTTCAGACGCTCCATGTAGCCGTCTTGTCGCGCCAGCCGCACTTTGCGAAGAGCAGCAGGGTCTTTGGCCCGCAGTCCAGGGTTCCCGCCGACCCGGCCCTTGGTACGGGCGCTCGCCAGCCCCGCCTTGGTACGTTCCCGGATCAGCGCCCGCTCGAACTCGGCCGCGGCGCCCAGAACCTGCAGCGTGAACTTGCCTTGCGGGGACCCGGTGTCGATCGGGTCCTGAATGGAACGAAAGAACGCACCCTTGGCCTCCAGCCGCTCGATCACCTCCAGCAGATGCGACAGGGATCGCGCGAGGCGGTCAATCCGCACGACCACCAGCGTGTCGCCCTTGCCGATGCGCTCCAACACCCGCGCAAGCACCGGCCGCGCACGATTGCCGCCCGAGGCCTGTTCTTCATGGATCTCGACGCATCCCGCAGTTTGCAGGGCCTCAGACTGGGGCAGGGGGGTCTGATCCTCTGTGGATACGCGCGCATAGCCTATCAGGGGCATGAAAATCGGCCGTTTGCAATTTCATATACCGTTACTAAACGACCGATTACGCGTGATGGTGTCGTGATATCTGGGCTAGCGCTGCTCAATCGTCTTTCTCTCACCTTGACATTGGACCTCCAGCAAATGATATATCTAGCTAGATAGCTAGCTAGGTGAAGTGCGATGTGGACAGTTCAAGATGCGAAAAACAAGTTCAGTGCGGTTGTCGATGCCGCGCTGGCAGGGACGCCCCAAGAAGTCACACGACGCGGCAAGCCGGCGGTGGTCATCCTGTCTGCGGATGAATACCACAGGCTGGTTGATGGGGCCGTGAGAGCGCGCGAGAGTTTTGCAGAGCATCTGATGGCATTTCCTGGTGGGGATGTCCCGCGCGCCAAAGCCGCACCGCGTGACGTAAGCTTTTGATGTATATTCTCGACACCAACGTCATTTCGGCTGTGCGCCGCCCGGACCGTGCGCCTCAGGTGGCGGCCTGGTTGCGCGGGAAGGCCGAGCAGGACCTTTTCCTGAGCGTTATCACACTGGGTGAAATTGAGCGCGGCATCCGCCAGCAGGAGGGGCGCGATCCCGGTTTTGCGCGTGACCTTCGCTCCTGGCTTGATCGGACCGTCCTGCTTTTTTCTGACCGATTGCTGCCGTTCGATGCCGAGGACGCTCGCATCTGGGGCCGGTTGTCGGCAGAGGTCGGTCACGCAGGCGCTGATCTGATGATCGCGGCCTCGGCGCTGCGGCATGCTGCAACCGTTGTCACTGGAAATGTCAGTGATTTCGCGCCGACGGGGGTGACGATCGAGAATCCGTTCTAGGGTGCGGTTTGTTGCGGCAGGGCAGGGGCGTCACAACCCCGCGGACTTGGTCAGGTTCACCCGGAATCTGTCGCGGCGGCGCTGATAACGGCGGGTCATCTCGGCAGAGGCGTGACCGAGGTGCTTCTTCTGGACATAGCGCTCGTCAACCTCGGCGCTACTGGCCAGACCGGAACGCAGCGAATGGCTGGAGAACAGCGCCAGCCGTTCCGCTTCTGGCAGATCCGACCGGATCCCGGCGTCGCGGACGGTTTGATTGATCAGCCGGGCGACATGTTTGTCGTTCAGTCTCGTTTCGAACGCCCTTTTGCCATCGCGCGAGGGACCGACGAAGATCGAGCCGAAGTCGATCTTTGCGAAGTGCAGCCATTGCTCGAGCGCATGGACAGGGCAGGTTTGGTCCTTGGAGCCGCGGCCGATCTCGACCTCGCGCCAGCCGGTCTTGGCATTGAGGGTGAGCAGGGCGCCCTTGTCGAAGATCTCGATCCAACCGCCAGAGTCCGGCGCGTCGTCCTTGTGAACATCGAGGCTGACAATTTCAGACCTGCGCAGACCGCCAGCATAGCCGATCAGCGGGATCGCCCGATCCCGCAGGCCGCGCAGGTCGAAAGGAAGGGTTGCCACCATCGCGAGGATGTCTTCGGCTAGGATCGCTTCCTTTTGCACCGGGGGGGGGCGCGCGTGTTTGCGCTTGATCCCAGCAAGCACCGTCGCGATGTGGCGGTTCTAGCGATCGAGGGCGAACCCGCGCTGAGCATAGTTCCACGCAAGGCCGGAGAGACGGCGGTCGATCGTGCTGACCGATAGGGCTGGGGAGGGGCCCGACCCGTAGGCGAGATCAGCGAGGTAAAGCCCGATCATCTCGGGCGAGGGGGGTAACGGCTTGGCGCCTTTCATCCGGCACCAGCGCGCAAAATGGGTCCAGTCCTCGGCATAAGCTTTCAGCGTATTATCCGAGGCGGCGGCGCGGGCATAGTCCCGGGCGGTATCCACCAGCCGATCGAGGCTGCCAGACCCGGCCATATGAGAGGGCAGGGCGATGCCGTCGCTTTACTCTTGATCGCTCTCGTCGATGCGCGAATTATTAAATTTATCAGAGTTCGCCGACGTCGTTTTCTCGATCTCTGAGGGCATTTTCCACTGATTCCGGCGATGAAATTGAACTGTCGCTGAGCACATCTTTATGCGTCTGATAAATGGCAAACTTATTGGCATAGCTGCGGCCGACAAGGCGAGGCGCTTATAGTGCTATTTTCTGGAAGAAAGCGCCGTGATGACGTAAGCTTGAAGCATGACATTCACCCGGCACGCCCGGCATTGCCAAGTTGTTCAGCTTGCATGATCAGGCTATTTCAACGTCATGAAAATCCCAACCAGTATCCTGCGCCTAAAGGGCTTCCGGTTCCCTCGCGAAATCATCGCATACGCTGTTTGGGCTTGCCATCGCTTCGCAATGAGCACGGCCGACGTCGAAGACCTGCTGGCCGAGCGCGGTGTGATTGTAAGCCGGGAAGCGATCCGGTTGTGGGTCAATCGCTTTGGTCCACATTTCGCAAATTGCGTCCGGCGCGATCGTCCTCGCCCCAATGACAAATGGCATCTGGATGAGGTCGTTATCTCGATTCGAGGGAAGAAACATTGGCTGTGGCGTGCCATCGACGCGGAAGGGGACGTCCTCGACATTCTCGTGAAAACGCGACGAAACGCTAAAGCAGCCAAGCGGTTTCTCCAAAGGCTGATCAATCAGTTCGGCGAGCCGAGGGTCGTGATCACCGACAAGCTGCGCAGCTATGTCAAGCCGATCAAAACATTGGCACCGGACGCTGACCACCGCGCCCACAAGGGATTGAACAACGCCATCGAAGGATCACACAGGCCGACCCGGAAGCGAGAGAAGATATTCGGCCGGTTCAAGTCACATCGGCAGGCTCAGAGGTTTCTATCCGCTCACGATCAGATCAACCTGATTTTCCGTCCCCGCCGATTTCAACTCACCGCAAACTCATATCGCCACGCCCGAGCTGACGCGTTCAGCCTCTGGGCAGAATACACCATCTAGATGGTGGCGTAATTTACAGACCTGCAACACCCTACGACACGCGGCCAACAACTTAGCAATGCCCTTTGGGCGTGTCGTTTACGCCTGTCCTGTCAAAGCGGTTTTGTTTGCCAGCAGGAAATCCCGGACCGACTCCGCCTTCTGCCCGATCAGTTTTTCAACCTCATGCGAGGCAACATCAAGACTTTCCGTAGCAATGGCGACGTCGAAGGATGAGAAGACATCCGCGACGAACTCCGGCAGGCCGTTCTTGACCATAGCCTCGACAAGCGCATCGCGCGTGATCGAGACATAGGGGATCTTCTTTCCGGAAACTTTGGACAGGATCGCGGCGATCTCGGCATGGCCGACGGCCTCGGGTCCGGTGATGTCGCGCAGGGTCGATCCGGTCTCGGACAACAGGGCCGCGGCGGCAGCGCGGGCGCAATCTTCGCGCGTGACATAGCCTGCTTTGCCTTCGCCTGCTGCCGCGTATAGCGCCCCCGCATTGATTGCCTGCTGTCCGCTCTGCAACAAGAGATCGGCATAAAGGCAGTTGCGCAGGATCGTGTGCGGGATGCCGGTCTGCTTGATCAGCGCCTCGGTCTCACGGTGATCGGCGGCAAAGGTTATCGGGCTGCTTTCATCCGGGTTGGTGAGCGACGTATATACGATATGCGAAACACCGGCGTCCTGCGCGGCGGCGATCGCGTTACGGTGCGCGGCAAGCCGTTTGCCCGGCTCAAGGTCGTCCGTCGAGATGATCAGCAGCCGCCCGCCGCCGGCAAAGGCCGCACCAAGAGCGGCCGGGTCATTGAAATCGCCTGCCCTGACGTCGACCCCACGCCCCAGAAGGGCCGCGAGCTTTTCCGGCGTGCGGGTGATTGCAACAAGGGGCTCGGCCCCCTGCGCCAGCAGGTTCTCGATGACTTGACTGCCGAGTTGGCCGGAGGCACCGGTCACGATGAAGGGGCCTTTGATGTCAATTGACATGACTTTGTGTTCCTGTTCCAAGTTTCTGTTCAACCGAAGCGAAAGGCGCTTTCGATAGCGCCAAGAACGTGATCCTCCAGCGTCTTGCGACCGATATCGTCGCCCGCCGCACCCGCCACGACATGCAGCGGGATGAGATGCTCTTCGCGCGGATGGGCATCCCGGCCGCCGGGTGCGTCCGACCAGTGCGTCAGCCTGCGGTTGCGGTCCTCGGAATCGGGGCAGGTCGTCGCCTCGGTCAGCCAGGTGTCGAACGCGCCGCCAACGATGTCGCCCCGCGGCCCGCAGCGCAGGCTCCGCATCATCACGCCCATGTTGTGATAGGTGTTGCCGCTGCCGAGGATCAGCACGCCCTCGTCGCGAAGGGGGGCCAGGGCCTGGCCAAGCGCGATATGGCGCCCGGGGTCGAGATCGCTGGCAACCGACAGCTGGACGCAGGGAATGTCGGCCTCCGGAAAGGCGACCTTGAGCGGCACGAAGACGCCGTGGTCAAACCCCCGCACGGCATCCTTTGCGGCGGGGAGACCCGCGGCGCGGATCAGGTCATGCACGCGCTCCGCCAGCGCCGGATCGCCGGGGGCAGGCCAGGTCAACTCGTAGGTATGGGGCGGGAAACCGCCGTAGTCGAACAGAAGCGGTGGGGCAGGGTTGGTCTGCATGGTAAAGGCAGGCTCTTTCCAATGACCCGAGATCACCAAGAGCGCCCTGGGGCGCTCAGGCAGCGTGCCCGGCAGATCCTTCAGGAACTGCCGGTGCCGGTCCCACTCATCGGGCGGGTTCCAGTCCATGAAGAAGCAGGGGCCGCCCCCGTGGGGAATGAAGAACGTGGGTTGGCGGGCCATGTCCGTTTGTCCTTCCCGGTTTGCAGGGAGACCTCGCGTGTCTCGTGAAGACACTGAATAGTTGATGCATGGCGAAAAATAAAGTAGGAACGGAAAAGTAACTGCATAGCCCGAGGGTGAACAGCGATGCCCAAGGTCCCGCCACAGTGCCCGATGGACTCGATTTTGCGTCTGCTCATGGGACCCTGGACCACCTACATCATCTGGGTCCTGAGCGATCAGGGGCCGCAAAGGTTCGGGGCGCTGAAGCGAGCTGTGCCGGGGATATCAACCCGAATGTTGACCGAGCGTCTGCGGATGCTGCAAGGCGCTGGTGTCATCTGGCGCGAACAGGCTGAGACCATTCCGCCTGCGGTGTCCTATGGCCTGACGTCGCGCGGCAACGACTTGCGAAGCGTTCTCGACGCACTGGGAGAGATTGCACATAATTGGGAACACGAGGGCGTCTTCGCAGGCGAGGGAGGTGGTCGGCATGAGGGTCAGTAAAGTTGACGATGTGCTCAGAGGGGCCAGGACCGTTTTCCTGAAATTTGGCTTCGAAGGTGCCAGCGTCGATGCGATTGCCGAGGAAGCGAAAGTATCCAAGGCAACCCTTTATGCTCATTGTTCAAGCAAGGAACAGCTCTTTCTGATCGTTGTGCAAGCGGAGTGCGACAGGCTCTCGGCCGAAATATCTCGACCGCTATCAAGCAGAGAAGATCCGCGAAGCGTCCTGGAAGAGCTCTCACGGCGCATGATCGACCTTGTGATGGATGATGACTACATTCGTCTATTGCGTTCCTGCATTGGTGCGGTTTCGGTTCTGCCCGAGGCAGGCGACATATACATGGAAGCGGGTCCGAAGCGGGCTACCGGAATTGTCGCGCGGATCCTTCAAGGCATGCGCGACGCGGGATCTCTGCACGTGCAGGATTGCCATACTGCTGCCGGTCAGTTCATTCATCTCTCCCTGTCCGGCGTCATCATGCCGAGACTGTTGGCGCTCGAGCCTCGGATCGATGCATCAGAACATTCCACGAAAGCTACCGACACCTTTCTAGACGTCTATTCCGCGGGCAATAGCTCGATTTAGCGGGAGGAGGACATCCAGGTGGCTTCATGTACTCTTGACAGCAGGCGCCACGCCTTTTTGACGCGATGTGCACCGGACGCTTGACTTAGGTGGTAACGAGACATAGCTGCCTGTCGAACCTAACCGTCCGGATGGTACAGAAATGAAAGGGCGCCTACTCGCTGCGGGAGAAGGAAAGACCTCGCGGAAGATCCTCGAGGCGGCGCGTGCGATTGCCGCGCGTGAAGGTGCTGGAAAAATAACGATTGACGCCGTCGCAAAGGAGTCCGGCCTGAGCAAGGGCGGGGTGCTATACAACTATCCGACGAAGAAAGCCCTGCTATCCGGACTTTTGAACCAAATGCTCTCGGCGCATCGCGTGCTCCTTAACGATCTGCCCGAGCGGCTGTCCTCGCGCACATTGCGAGGACATCTTGAAACCATCACCCGATCCAAGGATGTCGACGATGACCTGTCCATGGCGATACTCGCCGCCGCGGCCTCGGATCCACAGCTGCTAGATCCACTCCGCGTTGAGCTGACCGGCGATCTTGAGCGCATCCTGTCCGACACGAAGGACGCTCCGGGTGCCATGATTGCCGTCCTTGCGATCCAAGGGCTGAGGTTCCAGAAGCTTTTGAAGCTTCCGGATGGCGGCGCGGACATCGGGGAACGCGTCATCGAACGATTGAGGACCATGATCAATGAACTCGAATAGAAAGACACGACGTTTGAAGCAATTAATGTCTGTTGTCTTGGTCGCAGGCGTGGCTGCCGTTGCAATTCCGTTCGCTCCGTCGTTCCTGACCGACGTGCTTGCTCAGACCGCGACGGGCACCACGGAGGCAGATGTTGACACACGGCCTGGGGGGAACGCGGAACGACCGGTCACAGTCGAAGTCACCCGTGTGATCAGTCGCTCCGTCAATCAATCCCGCACCGTCGCAGGTCGCGTCGAACCTGCCCGGACAGTGGATTTTGCGTTTCAGATATCGGGGCAGATCGTTCGGCTCGCGGTGGAGCCCGGCGACACGGTCCGCGCGGGCGACGTTATTGCCGAGCTCGATCCGGTCGATTTCGAGCTTACGGTCCACCGGGCGCAAGCGTCCTTCGATCTCTCGAAGTCCGAGCTTAATCGCGCGGCCGGTCTCGCCGCGCGGGGTGTCGCGGCCGACGCCCGGCTCGAGACTGCGCGCGCCCAATTCGCGCAGGCAGATGTCGCGCTGCGAGAGGCACGGCGGCGTCTCTCACAGACCCAGATCGTCGCGCCGTTCGACGCGATCGTGGCGCGCACCTTCGTCGAGGAATACGTCAACATTACTTCGGCCGCCCCAGTCGCACGCTTGCAGGACCTCAACGAGATGCTAGTCGTGATATCGCTGCCGGAGGATCTTGCGGCCATTGCGCGAGCGACACCCGGCGCCTTCCACATCGTGGCGAGTTTCCCAGCCGTGCCGGGCTACACGGCACCTCTCGTATTCCGGTCCTTTGCGACCGATGCCGACCAGACGGCGCAGACCTATGATCTGGAATTCGCCATCACCGGCGATATCGACCCGCGCCTGCTGCCAGGAATGATTGCGGATGTGCGCATTGCCATTGCGGCAGAAGAAAGTCGCCCACAAGCCATCATCGTTCCGGTTTCAGCGGTGGACACGACGAGCCGACCCAATCCTTCTATTTGGGTCTACAATGAATCATCCGGCCAGGTCTCGCGCAGGTCGGTCCAGCTTGGGCTTCCCGTTGATGACGAGGTTGTCATTCTGGGCGGTCTGGAGGGCAACGAACTGGTCGTGTCTGGCGGCTGGTGGCGGCTCAGCGACGATCAGGCAGTCGTCGTTTCGGGTTTGTGATCCTACCCTTTTAACAGGACGAAATTAGTTCATGGCACTCAGCATTTCACGCGCCAGCATCAAGCGTCCCGTCGCGGTATGGCTTGCGATCATCTTCTGCCTGTTCGGTGGCTACTGGGGGCTGAACACGGTCGGCCGTCTGGAAGATCCGAGCTTTACCCTCAAGACCGCGCTCGTCTTCGTGCCCTATCCCGGCGCCACGGCCGTCGAGGTCGAGGAGGAAGTCGCTGACGTCATTGAGAATGCTTTGCAGCAGATGAAGCAGCTGGACAGGGTCGAATCCAAGTCGATGCCGGGCATGGCGCAGATTACTGTTGACATCGTGGACACCTATGGTCGTGACGAAATCCCGCAGGTCTGGGACGAAATGCGACGCCGAATCCGAGATGTGGAGGGGGAGCTTCCGGCGGGCGCGCGCGCACCCATCATAAACGACGACTTTGGCGACGTCTTCGGCATGTTCTACGCTGTGACGACCGAAGGTCTGACCCCACAGCAGCAGCGTGATCTGGCGAGGTCGTTGCGAGTCGGACTCGTCACTGTCGACGGGGTCGCAAATGTCGAGGTTCAGGGCCTCGCCGAAGAATTGGTCACCATTTCGATCCCATCCGCCCGCCTCACTGGACTTGGGATTCCGCCCAACCAGATACTTGGTCTTCTCACGGACGAGAACCAGGTGTTCACCAATGGCGAGATAACCGAGGGCCCTGCACGTATCGGCCTGTCGGTTCCGCCGGGTTATGTAACACCCGAAGGGCTTGAAGAACTGCGGCTTGGCGTGGCTGGAGAGGTCGGACAAGTGGCGGTCAACGACATCGCCCGTGTCACTCGCGATGAGGCCGAACAGCCAAGCCAGATCATCCGCCAGAACGGAGCAGCAGCCTTCACTCTCGGCGTGTCGGCGTTGACAAACCGGAACGTCGTCGAGGTCGGCGCTGCGGTCTCGGACCGGATCGAACAGCTGAGGGCCGCGTTGCCCGAGGGGGTAGAGATCACCCCTATCTATGAACAGCATGTTGTGGTCGACGAGGCGGTTTCGAGTTTTCTTGTCAGCCTAGGGCAGTCCATCGCCATCGTCGTCGGGGCGCTGATGCTGACCATGGGCTGGCGGGCGGGCCTTGTGGTGGGGACAACGCTCGGGCTCACCGTTTTCTCCACGCTGTTCTTCATGTCGGTGTTCGGGATCCAGATGGAACGGATCAGCCTGGGCGCCCTGATCATCGCAATGGGAATGCTGGTTGATAACGCCATCGTCATCACCGAGGGAATGGTAATCGGCATGGCGCGGGGAAAGAGCGCGGAAGACGCGGCGGTCGAAACAGAAGGTTCCACATCCATCCCCTTGCTCGGCGCGACCGTGATCGGGATCATGGCCTTTTCCGGGATTGGTCTGTCGCCCGATGCGACGGGCGAGTTCCTGTTTTCGTTGTTCGCGGTGATCGCCATATCGCTGCTCATGAGCTGGGTTCTTGCCGTAACGGTCACGCCGTATCTTGGCAAGCTGCTGCTCAAGGCCCCCAAGAACATTTCGGATGATCCCTACAAGGGCGCTTTCTATGGGGTTTATCGCGGGTTTCTGTGGCTGGCGCTGCGCGCCCGTATCCCGGTCGTGCTGACAATCTTGGGGATCACCGTCTGGTCGGTGATGGCCTTCGGTCAGGTTAAGCAGGCCTTTTTCCCGGCGTCGAACACCCCGATTTTCTATGTCCAATTCCAGATGCCGCAAGGGACCGACATCAATGTCACCGAACGCGAAATGCGACGTCTGGAACAAATGTTTCTGGCCGAAGAGGGTGTAACAGATGTGACGACCCTGGTGGGGCGTGGTGCAAGCCGCTTCATGCTGACATACAACCCAGAGCAGGCGGATGCCAGCTATGGCCAGCTCATCGTCCGGGTTGCGGACGCCGCGATGATCCCGGCGATCGCCAGCAGACTCAACGAAGACTTGCCCGCTGAATTCCCCCACGCTCTGATCCGCGTCGAAGAGATCGTGTTCGGACCGCCAGCCGGTGCCGATGTTGCAGTTCGTTTTTCGGGACCCGATCCTGTCATCCTGCGCCAGCTCGCGGATGAGGCGACAAGCATTTTCGAGGAGGCAGGTACGATCACTAATCCGCGCACCAACTGGCGCCAACGCGAGATTCTCATTGAACCTGTCGTCGACGAGTCGCGGATGCGGCTGGCCGGCGCCACGCGCAGCGCGATCGCGGACACTATTCGCTTCGGAACCTCTGGCTTGCGCGTTGGCGAGCTGAGAGAGGGAGATGTGGTGATCCCGATTCTTCTCCGACTTCCAGAGAGCGAACGTGACGGCATTGGCCACGTCCGCGACCTGTCGGTTTGGTCCGCGGGGGCGGGATCCTATGTTCCCATGGCCAACCTGGTGGAACGCTTCGAAACACGCCTCGCCGAGGCGCTCATTCACCGGCGCGACCGCGAACGGACGATCACCGCCCTTGGTGGCGCGCGCAGCGACCTCACCGCTGATGAAGCTTTCCGCAGTGTCCGCGCCGAGATCGAGGCCATTCCGCTTCCGGAAGGTTACTCGATGGAATGGGGTGGCGAATTCGAAAGCGCAGGGGAGGCGCAGCAAAGCCTTGGCAAACAGCTTCCCCTAGGCTTCCTGGTCATGCTGACGATTTCGATCCTGATGTTCAACAAGATCCGCCAACCGCTGATCCTTTGGCTTGTCGTCCCCATGTCCGTGACGGGCATGGTCCTGGGGCTGTTGCTCACCGGATTGCCTTTCACCTTTACGGCCTTGCTCGGCTTCCTCTCGCTATCCGGGATGCTGATGAAGAACGCGATTGTTCTGGTCGAAGAGATCGACTTGCAACGTGCAGATGGTGTTGCGGATTACGAGGCCGTGATGAATGGATCGGTCAGCCGTCTGCGCCCGGTGGTGCTCGCGGCCGGCACGACGATTTTCGGCATGATCCCACTGCTGCCGGATGCGTTTTTCGCGTCTATGGCGGTCACAATCATGGGCGGCCTTGCCTTTGCTTCGGTCTTGACGCTGGTGGCCGTGCCGGTGCTTTACGCGCTCCTCTTTCGGATCCGTCCTCCGAGGCGGGAGATGAATCCGACCACGTTGCATTCGAAGTTGATCTCTTCCTGACTTTGCGAACTGGTCGATATCACGTGAATAAGGTGACGACTTTGTGGGTAAACATTCTCTCTGTCTGACCGCAAATTTCTAAAAGACAGCAATCATTAACCCTTTCCCGAGCCATTGGAATCGCAATTGCGGCTTGAATTTGGTCCGCCTCTTCGCTAATAATCTAACGGATGTTAGATTATTAGCGAAGAGATCATATGACCTCCCCACTTCATCAGCTGAAAATCATCGAACTCGGTCATGTTATTGCTGGACCACTCTCGACCTCGCTGCTTTCTGATTTTGGGGCAGACGTCATCAAGATTGAGGCACCCAACCGGACGGATATGATGCGCGATCTCGGACCAAAGGCCGGGGACGGAGTTGGCGTTTGGTGGAAAACTCTGGGCCGCAACAAAAAAATTCTGAGCCTCGACTGGAAGTCGGGCGAAGGACGGGACATCCTGCGCAGACTGGTTGAAAGCGCCGACGTACTTGTTGAAAATTTCCGGCCAGGCGTGCTTGAACGTGCGGGTGTCGGGACTGAAACCCTGCATAAGTGGAACCCGGATTTAGTTATTCTGCGCGTTTCGGGTTACGGTCAGGACGGCCCGATGCGGGACGTGCCCGCTTTCGGGCGCGCGGCAGAGGCGTTGAGTGGTCTAGCCCATCTGACTGGTTTTGCGGACGGGCCACCGATGCACCCCGGATTTCCAGCGGCCGACAGCACGACAGGGTTGATGGGTGCTTTGGGGATCATGATCGCGCTGTTTGCCCGGGAAAAAGGGATTGCGCGTGGTCAGGTCGTCGATCTTGCGGTGTTCGAGGCGCTGCTTCGACTGATGGACTATCCCGTGCCCGCATTGACGGGCGCGAACCTCTCGCCGCGGCGCAACGGGCTGCGCCAGCCGATGGATTTTGCGCCGGGGGGCATGTTCCGAACCTCTGATGGGGTGTGGGTGACCGTTTCGGCTGGTAGCGCAGAAACAGCGCAACGCCTGTTGCGGGCGGTCGGCGGAGATGCGCTGGCCGATGATCCGCGGTTCGCTACACTCGACGAGATGTCGCAGCATATGGCCGTGGTCTTCGACGCCATAAATGATTTCGTCACGCAACACACGCTTGCGGAAGTCGAGGCGGAGTTTGCCCGCTATGATGCGGTTGCCTCTCGTGTGCTGAGCGTCGAGGAGATCATGACGAATGAGCAGATACGTCATCGCGGCGACATCGTATCGGTTGAGGGCGAGCAAACGCAGGTGATTGGACCTATCCCGCATCTCAGCGCCACCCCCGGTGAGTTGCGCTGGCTAGGGCGGCCGCCGGGCGCGGACAGCCGAAGCATTCTGCGCAATCTTGGATATGAAGATGACCGGATCACTGCCCTGTGTGAGGCAGGGTTTGTAGGTGTGGATGGGAGCGAGACACAATGACATTTCGAATGACGGGTGAACAAAAGGAAATTCGAGATCAGATCCTGCGTATATGTGCGCAGTTTGATGACGACTACTGGCTGGACCGGGATCGGAACGGGGGTTTCCCGCATGATTTGCACAGGGCGATGGCAGATGGTGGCTGGCTTGGCATTGCCATGCCGGAAGACGTAGGCGGTGCTGGTCTGGGGATCACCGAAGCGACCATCATGATGCAGGCGATTGCCGAATCGGGGGCTGGCGCCAGCGGGGCCTCGGCCATCCACATGAACATTTTCGGGCTCAACCCGGTGGTCAAGTTCGGAACCGATGAACAGCGCGCTCGCATGCTGCCCCCTCTGATCGCCGGCGATCAAAAAGCTTGTTTCGCTGTAACCGAGCCGACGACCGGGCTGGATACCACCAAGCTTAAAACCATAGCTGTGCGACAGGGGGACAGGTACGTCGTTCATGGTCAAAAGGTCTGGATTTCGACCGCGCAGGTGGCCCACAAGATGCTGCTTCTGGCCAGAACGACACGGCTTGAAGACGTGACTAACCCGACCGAGGGTTTGAGCCTGTTCTATACGGATCTGGACCGCAATTTCGTGGATGTTCGCGAAATCGAAAAAATGGGCCGGAAAGCCGTTGACTCGAACGAGATGTTCATCGACAGACTGCCAATCCCGGCCGAAGACTTGATTGGGGAAGAGGGCAAGGGTTTCCGACAGATTCTGCATGGGCTGAACCCGGAACGCATCCTCGTTGCCGGCGAATGCATCGGCATCGCACGCAATGCATTGGTGCGCGCCGCGCAATACGCCAACGAGCGTGTGGTCTTTGGGCGGCCGATCGGCCAGAATCAGGGCATCCAGCATCCGCTGGCAATGGCATGGGCACGGGTGGAAGCTGCCAATCTCATGGTGATGCATGCCGCCGCCCTCTATGATTCGGGAGAGGCGTGCGGAGTGGAAGCCAACGCTGCCAAGCTACTGGCCGCAGATGCCGCGGTCGAGGCGACTGAAGCAGCGCAGATTACCTTTGGCGGGTTTGGATACGCCAAGGAATATCATGTGGAGCGTCTGGTAAGAGAGGCACTACTTTTCCGCATCGTCCCCGTGACACCACAGATGCTTTTGTCGTTCATCGCCGAAAAAGCGTTAGGGCTTCCAAAGTCTTACTGACCAGAGGTGATCACTATAGCAAAGCGCATTCTTGTCTTGCATAGTTTTCTAACACGCGTTAGATTATCCGCAACGAACCCGAACGGGACACAGGGAGGAGGCGTCATGACTAAGACGCAGTACGGGTCTTCGCGAGGAGACTTGGCGTCACGCGCAACCGTGTATGCAAGCGACTTGTTTGCGGGTAAAACCGTTGCTGTGACGGGCGCCGGCGGTGGCTTGGGTCTTTCCATTGCGGTGCTGTTCGCTAGGTTGGGTGCCAATCTTGCGATCAATGGACGCGACGCGGTAAAGCTGGCCTCGGCCAAGGAATTTCTCGAAACTTTTGGTGGCATGGTGTTTGCCAAGCCTATGACGATCCGGGATCCCGGACAGGTCGAGGACTTCGTTGGCGAGGTCAACCGTGAATTCGGATCGATTGACGTTCTGGTGAACAATGCCGGGGGTCAGTTTCCCCAAGCAGCGTTGGACTTTTCTCCGAAGGGCTGGAACGCGGTCATCGACACCAACCTCAACGGGACCTGGTGGATGATGCAATCCACCGCACGACACTGGGTCGAGCAAAAGCGACCCGGTTCTATCGTGAATATCGTGGCCGACATCTGGCGCGGCATGCCGGGCATCGCGCATACCTGTGCGGCGCGAGCAGGGGTGATATACTTGTCAAAATCGGTCGCGGTAGAGTGGGCGCCGCATGGGATTCGCGTGAACTGCGTGGCGCCCGGATGTTGTGAAAGCAACGGCTTTCACAACTATCCCGAAGACGGCGCGGCCACCTTCGAGGACTCAAATCCGATGCGCCACGCCGGCGACGAATGGGATGTCGCCGAAGGCGTTGTTTATATGGCGGCAAATTCGGGGAAATTCGTAACCGGTGAAGTTCTGAATATCGACGGTGGGCAGCAGTTGTGGGGAGATCCCTGGCCCACAGGTCGACCGGATTACTTCCGGATATCTTGATACGTGCATTGCCTGGGGGAAAACGGGGGCCATATGACGACACTAAGTAATAAGCCGATACTGGAATGCACAGGGATCGAACGCCGTTTTGGCGGTATCGTTGCTGTCACCGGTGTCGATCTTGTCATCCAGCGAGGGGAAATCTTCGGCCTTGTTGGGCCGAATGGCAGTGGCAAGACGACGCTTACCAATGCAATCACCGGGTTCTACCCGCCAAACGAGGGGACTGTCCGGTTGGCCGGAAAGAACATTACCGGCACGGCACCCCACAAGGTTGCAAAGCTCGGTGTGGCCCGGACGTTTCAGAACCTCGCGCTCTTCAATGGGATGAGCGTTCTCGATAATATCCTGCTCGGCCGGCACATTCATATGCACCCGGGAGTTTTCCGCACGGCGTTCTATTGGTGGGCGGCCCGTCCTGAAGAAGTCGAGAACCGCAAAATCGTCGAGGAGGTGATCGAGTTCCTGCAGCTCGAGAGCATCCGGTACGAACTGGTCGACGGCCTTCCGATCGGGCTGAAAAAGCGGGTCGAACTTGCGCGGGCCCTGGTGGCAGAGCCGCAGATGTTGATCCTTGACGAGCCGATGGCGGGTATGAACCAGGAGGAGAAGGGGTATATGTCCCGCTTCATTCTGGACGCGCGGGATGAACGCGGCGTTAGTGTCCTGCTTATCGAACATCATATGGACGTCATCATCGGTATTTGTGATCGGGTGCTGGCACTCAACTACGGCGAAATGATCGCCAGCGGTATCCCGAAGGATGTTGTAAAAGATCCGAGGGTTATCGAGGCATATATTGGAGGATCGCATGGTTGAAGCAGCAAAATCGCAGTTTTCCGCCAGCGAAACGATCGGGGCATTGCTGGCACGGAACGCGTCAAGCTACGGGTCGAATATTGCTATTCGCGAAAAAGAGCGTGGAATCTGGAAGGAAACCACCTGGGCAGAGTACGCCGAAGAAGTACTGGCCTGCGCGGCCGGGCTTGAGAAGATCGGCGTAAAGCCCGGCAAGGCTGTGCTCATTCTGGGCGACAACCGTGCGCGGCTCTATGCAGGCATGCTTGCGATTTCGCTGCTCGGTGCCTATGCAATGCCGGCTTATCCTGGCGCAACGATCGAAGAGCTTCAGCATTTCCTGAGCGAGGTCGAAATCGTCGCGGCCATAGCAGAAGATCAAGAGCAAGTGGACAAGGTCCTCGAGCTGCGGAGCGCGAGCGCGAGCGGCATAGCGCATATCATATACGACGAAACGCGCGGGCTCAGCTTCTATGAAGACGACGGCCTGATGTCATGGGATCACCTGATCGAAATCGGCCTGCACAGTCTCAACGAGGATCCGCGCCGCCGCGATGAACTTCTGAACAGAGCGAAGCCCGAGGACCCGGCAATCTTCCTGCATTCGTCGGGCACCACGGGCAAGCCGAAGGGTATCGTACTGAGCCAGAAGAATGTTCTTGCCGCTGTCCGCAATGGCCATGCAGCGGGAGTGTTTGGAGAGGGAGAGGAAATCCTTGCCTATCTCCCGATGGCCTGGGTCGGCGATTATGCCATAACGGTGGCGGCGGCGCTGATGTTCCGGTTCACGGTGAACGTACCGGAGAGGCAGGAAACGGTCGTTCGAGACATGCGGGAAATCGCACCGACCTTCTACCTGGCAGCACCCAGGAGTTGGGACCAGATGTTGACAACAATCCAGGTCGGCATGGAGAACTCAACCCCGTTGAAGAAGTGGCTCTACCACTTCTTCATGGACCGGGCGATTGCCGCCGAGACGCGCAAACTGAACGGCCAAAGTGGTGGTGCGTTGGAACCACTGGGCCGTTTTCTGGGGGAGGCTCTCATTTTCGGTCCGATCAAGGATCAATTCGGCATGAGCCGCCTGAGGAATGCGTTTACCGGTGGCGAGGCGATTGGCGAAGATACCTTCGTGTTCTACCGCGCCCTCGGGATCAAGCTGCGCCAGTTCTACGGCCAGACCGAGCACAGCGCGATCACCGCGATGCAGGCCCCCAACGAGGTGCGCCTGCATACCGTCGGCAAGCCCGTGCCGGGTGTCGAGGCGAAGATTGACGAGAACGGTGAAATCCTCTTGCGCTCGGAAGGTGTGTTCAATGGCTATTTCAACAAACCCGAAGCGACCGCCGAAGCCCTGACGGACGGGTGGCTGCGTACTGGCGATGCCGGCTATCTTGAGGAGAATGGCCAGCTTGTGGTTCTGGGGCGCGTCTCCGAGGTCATGCATACGGCGGGCGGTGAACGCTACGTGCCAAACTATATAGAGAACCGGCTGAAATTCAGTCCGTATATCAAGGATGCGGCCGTTGTCGGAGCGGGGCGGGATGAGCTGACTGCGATGATCTGCGTGGATTTTGAAGCTGTCGGTCATTGGGCCGAGGTGAACGGTGTGCCATATGTGTCCTATTCAGATTTGTCTCAGCGCGACGAAGTCGCGGCGCTAATACGCCCGGCTTTCGAACGGGTAAACAAGGCCGTCACCGAGCCACTGCACCTGAAGCGCTTTGTCTGCCTTCCAAAGGAATTTGACCCGGACGATGGCGAGATCACTCGAACCCGAAAACTGCGTCGCAAGGTCGTAGAGGAACGCTACGCCGATGTTATCGCGGCACTCTATGACGGTTCAACCAAGGTCCATGTGAGCGCCCAGGTGGCTTACGAGACCGGAGAAATGGGGAAGGTCGAAAGAACCCTTCCCATAAGGGAGGTTTAAATGGATTGGGTTTTTTTATCAGAGCTTGCGATCAACGGTGCCCTGACGGGTCTGTTGTATTCACTTTTTGCCATCGGCCTGGTCCTGGTCTACAAGGCATCCTCGGTGCCTAATCTGGCGCAGGGCGGGCTGACAATGGTCGGGGCTTATGTGGTTCTTGCCCTAGCGCGCGATCTGGGAATGCCGTTATGGCTAGCTATTCCGCTTGCTGCGGTCGTCATGTTCGGTCTGGGGTTTGGCATTGAAAGGGTGGCGCTTCGGCGTCTCGCGGGCCGTCCGGTCGTCATGATCCTGATGCTGACACTTGGCCTCGACATCTTCCTGCGGGGCACAACGCTTGCAATCTGGGGTGGGACGTCGCGTTCGATGGAACTCGGTGTCAGCTATGAACCATTGTTTCTGGGCGACATCTTCATCAGCCGCATCCATCTGGTCGGCGCCGGCGTTGCGCTTGCCCTGTTCGTCGCTTTCATGGTGTTCTTTCGAACCCGGACCGGGATCAAATTGCGGGCGATCGCGGATGATTACATGGCATCATGGTCTGTCGGAATTTCGGTCGAGCGCGGTGTCGGGCTGTCCTGGGCCCTCGCTTCTGTGGTGGCTGTGGCGGCAGGTGTCATTTGGGGCGAAATCCAGGGTGTCGATCAGGCACTGTCGCTTCTGCTTCTCAAGGGTCTGACTGTCGCTGTTCTGGGTGGTCTCGACAGCATATTAGGCGCGATCGTTGCTGGTATCATTCTGGGCGTAATCGAAAATGTCGGTGCGGAATTTCTTGATCCGCTTGTCGGAGGCGGCAGCCGCGAACTCATCGTCGCCGCGGTCCTGATTCTTACGGTCATGATCCGTCCGCACGGACTGTTCGGCCGTCACGACATCGAAAGGGTGTAAAATGTTCTATCGACTCTCGGGTGTCTACCACTCCAGTTTGATCTCGGATAGCCGCATGTTCAAAGTTCCGGCAGACCGGAACTTGGCGGTGTTCCTTCTGTTGATCGGACTTGCGGCACCGTTTATCCTACCGTCACTTTACCTTAACAGTTACATTTTGCCTTGGCTGATCTGGACAGCCGCCGCTTTAGGACTGAACTTGGTGACAGGCTGGGCCGGACAGCTCCATCTCGGATATGCCGCAGTAATGGCCGTTGGTGCCTATTCGGCCATACATGCCGTGCGGCTCGGGGTGCCTTGGGAAATCGCCTTGATCATTGGCGGGTTGGCGGCATCAGTGATCGGCAGTCTGTTCGCCTTTGCCGCATTGCGGGTCAAAGGTCTTTATCTCGCGCTCACGACCCTCGCGATGCAATTCGTGATGGACTGGGTATTGACCCACTCCCCAACGATTTCCGGCGGGTCACACGCATCACTTCAGGCTCCAACTTTGGCGCTGTTAGGACAGCAGATCACCTCTGATGCCGGCTATTATTATGTCGCACTTGGCTGGTGCGTCTTGGTCACAATCTTCATGCTAAACCTCAAGCGCACTGGGCTGGGACGTGCACTTGTCGCAGTGCGTGAGAAGGATTTTGCTGCGGCGATCCTCGGCGTAAACAGCTTCTACTACAAGATCCTAGCCTTCGCGGCATCGTCTTTCATTGCCGGTGTCAGCGGGGCCCTGCTGGTCGCGACCTTCTACTTTCTGGCCGCACCCGAACAGTTTTCGGTAAACGTATCAATCCAGGTATTGGCGATGGTGATCGTAGGCGGACTTGGCAGCATCATCGGGTCCTATTTCGGAGTTGCGTTGATCCTGCTCGTGCCGGGGCTGGTGAACGGGCTCGTCGTGACAGCGAGCGAAGAGCTCGGCATGCAGGTCAATGTGGAAACGCTCGCTCATATCCCCAATGCGGTCTACGGCGCGTTGATCGTCATCATTCTCATGATCGAACCGCTAGGTCTCGGAAAACTCTACGGCAATATCAGAGACTATCTTATGACCTGGCCCTTCGATCAGCTCAGAAAGTAAAGAGGAATGCCGATGCAAGAGAAAGCCCAAGGCCAGTCCATTCTGTCGATGAATAGCATCGAGGTGCTGTACGACAACGTAATGCTGGCGATCAAAGGCGTTTCTGTTCAGGTGCCGAAGGGCGGAATGGTCGCGCTTCTGGGCTCCAACGGAGCCGGAAAAAGCACAACATTGAAGGCGATCAGTGGTCTTCTGAAGGCAGAACGCGGCCATATCAGCCGGGGTGAGATAAAGTTTGACGGGACCGACATCACAGAGATGCTGGCGCAGAAACGTGTCGAAATGGGCATCTGTCACGTCATCGAAGGACGGCGCGTTTTCGAGCATCTGACTCCAGACGAGAACCTGACTGCGGCCGCACCGATGGGAATGTCCAGATCTGAATTGAGTGTGGAAAAGGATAAAATATACGACTATTTTCCCAGGCTTGCCGAGCGCCGTAATTCGCAGGCGGGTTATCTGTCGGGCGGCGAACAGCAAATGCTTGCCATTGGCCGAGCTCTTGTGACCCAACCGAGTCTTCTGATGCTCGATGAGCCGAGTCTTGGGCTAGCGCCATTCTTGGTGGCTGAAATTTTCGGCATCCTTCAAAAAATCAACCGCGAGGAGGGTTTGTCGGTGCTTTTGGTTGAACAGAATGCCTTGGCCGCGCTGGAAATCGTTTCGGAAGGTTATCTGATCGAAAACGGCCGCGTGGTCATGCATGGTACAGCCGAGGCGCTCAAATCCAACTCCGACATCCAGGAATTCTACCTTGGCGGCGGAGAAGGTGCCAACTTTCACAATGTCAAACATTACAGCCGACGCAAGCGTTGGCTGAGTTAAGTCACTAGACAGAGATTGTTCAGGGAGGAAAAGATGAAGAAACTTACCAAGGCATTAGCTGTTTTTTCTATGATGGGGAGCTGGATGGCCGGAACACAGGCTCTGGCGGAGCCATTCAAGGTCGGGGTTTGCTATGATCTTAGCAAGGCCTATACTTTCGCCACGCCGCAGGTGTCGCAGGCAGCGATGGATGTGGCGAAGCTGATCAACATGCAGGGTGGTATCGGTGGAGAGCCGGTAGAGGTTATCGTTCGTGATCACGGAAACGAGCCACAGCGCGGCATCGAGTGTTATTCCAGGCTGAGCCGGGAAGGGGTTTTCGTCTTCGACACGCTGTCGACGCCTGTATCTTTGGCGATCCTGCCACGCGCGATGGAAGACGGGCGGATTCTCATGCAGTCACTGGTGGGTCGGGGCGATGCGGTGGATGGAACCGTTTTCGAATGGGTCTATCCCGTCGGCCCGACATATTGGGGGCAGGTGGCAAACGATATCGGATATATCAAGCAGCTACATGACGACGATCTCTCGGACGTCAAGATCGGCTACATTTATTTCGACTACCCGTTCGGGCAGGAGCCGATCGAGATTCTCAAAACGCTGTCGCAGAAAGAGGGTTTCGAACTACTGCTTTACCCCGTGCCGCTGCCGGGCAGCGATCAATCCGGTGCATGGTCGAAGATGCGTCGTGACAATCCCGACCATGTGATCTCATGGATGCTTGGTGGTGCGCATGTCGTCGCTTCGAAGGAAATGCAACGCAATCGCATTCCGATGGACAAGTATATTTCCGTAAACTGGCTGAATGAAGTCGACATCGCCAATATTGGCGCCGAGGCCGCCACCGGGCTCAAGCGCGGCACAAATGTCGTGGGTGGTCAGGACGTGCCCCTGCGTCTGGAGATCATCAATAAACTCTATGACGAGGGAGAGGGCTCCGGTCCGCTCGTGAACACGCAGGACGTCTATTACAACACAGGTCTGGCGATGTATTCGATCATCTTCGAGGCTGCCCGCAGGGCCGCAGACCTGGAGGGGATGCCGATCACCGCGGAATCCTATAAAAAGGGCCTAGAGTCGCTGGAAAACTACGACGCCAACGGTCTGATGGCACCAATCACGGTCACAGCCGAGGATCACGGCGGCGGCGGCAAGACGCGTATCGAGATGTGGGATGGCGAAACCTGGGTTCCGCAGACTGACTGGATCGCGGCGTACGGAGAAGTTGTTTGGGACGTCGTTAGGGAAAGTTCTTCGAAGTACGGGGAATGAAGAATGGCAACTGAACGCAAAATGCGTGGGGCTGAGAATCAGTATTGGAACTATGAGCCCTGCGTTCAACAACGGGAGAGAGAAACATGAAAACCAAACGGAAAGTATGGACTATTGCCATCGCCGCTGCGTTGGCAACCAGCGGGGCGATCGCATCAGCTCAGGAAAATGAGCCGATCAAGTTCGGCCTCTGCTTTGACCTCAGCAAGTCATACACATTCATTTCGCCACAGGTCGCACAGGCGGCCCAAGATCTTGCGATGTACACCAATGAAAACGGTGGCATCGAGGGGCACCCGGTTGAAATCATCGTGCGCGACCACGGCAATGAGCCGCAGCGGGGCGTGGAATGCTATGAGCAGCTGAAGCGTGAGGGCGTTTTTATCTACAACTTCCTGTCTACGCCGGTCACGAACGCGGCTTTGCCGCGTGCCATGAAGGATGGAAACATTTTGATGCAATCTTTCGTCGGCCGTGGTGACGCAGTCGACGGCGAGGTTTTCGGATGGGTCTTCCCTGTCGGTCCGACCTATTGGCAGCAGGCGGCGAACGATGTTGCCTTCATCAAGGGCCAAATGGGGGGCGATCTGAGCGATGCCAAGATCGGCTTCATCTATCTGGACTATCCTTTCGGGCAGGAGCCGATCGAGATTCTTAAGACGCTTGCCGAGAAGGAAGGCTTCCAACTGGAGCTCTATCCGGTTCCGCTGCCGGGGTCGGATCAGTCCGGCGCATGGAGCAAGATTCGCCGAGACAAGCCTGACTATGTGATCAGCTGGCTATTGGCCGGTGGGCATGTTGTTGCGTCCAAGGAAATGCGTCGTAACGGTTTCCCAATCGACCGCTACTTGTCGGTGAACTGGATGAACGAGGTCGATATAAATAACATCGGCGCGGAAGAGGCAAAAGGTGTCTTGCGCGGGACTAACGTGGCCGGCGGGCAAGACGTGCCAATCGTCAAGACGATGCTCGACACCTACTATGCAAACGGAAAGGGCAGTGGGCCGGAAAGCCTGGTTCGTGACGTATACTACAATCTCGGCCTTGCAGTCTATACGACGGGTTTCGAAGCTGCTCGGCTTGCGATCCAGGAGAACGGTTGGCCGTTGACGCCCGAGAGCATGAAATCGGGCTACGAGGCGATAGAAAACTTCGACGCCAATGGCTTGATGGCCCCTGTGACCGTAACGCCCCAGGATCACGGTGGCGGTGGCAAGACACGCATTGAACAATGGGACGGGGCAAACTGGGTTCCTTTGACCGACTGGAGCGCGGACTACATCGATGTGGTGTGGGAAGTGATCAAGGAAAGCTCGGCGAAGTTCACTGTCGAATAGATGGCAGCTCCCCCGTGGCGATCATGTCGCGGGGGAGCAACAACCGCGTGTTCAAGTTAAAACGATGCTGGAGAAACGAAGTGGAAACCATGAGCCCGATCAAGCTTACAATTGAAGACGGAATCGCGACCGTCTGTATCAATCGGCCCGAGCGCAAGAACGCGTTGTCTGTGGACGCAACGAACGGGCTGACAGATGCTTGGAAGAAAATCGGAGCGGATGACACCGTCCGCGTGGCGATACTTACCTCGACCGATTGCGGTGTCTTCAGTGCCGGGCTGGATTTGAAGGAAGCTTCGCAGATAGCGCGTGATGAAGGAGTCGATATTCTGACGAAAATGCGTGACCCGTTTCATGAAACCATGCGCGCCTGCAAGAAGCCGATCATCGCCGCGATGACTGGATCGCTGATGGCGGGGGGCATGATGCTGACCCTCAATTGCGACCTGCGCGTCGGCCTCAAGGGAACAAAGGTTGGTATTACAGAGGTGAAGATTGGCCGGGGGTCGCCTTGGGCGGCGCCGGCGCTGTCGATGCTGCCGCAACCCATTCTCATGGAAATCCTTCTGACCGGCGATCTGATGCCGATTGAGCGTCTGCATGATTACGGGTTCACCAATTATCTCGAGGATACGCCGGACGCGGTGCGCGCGCGGGCGTTGGATCTCGCCAAGCGGATTGCCGGGGGCGCGCCGCTTTCCGTGATCGCCGCCAAAGGCGGCGTTCGCGCCACCATGGATCTGGGCTGCGCAGGCGGTCTGGAAGAAGGTAAGCGCCTGCACGAGGTCGTTTACGCCAGCAATGACGCAATCGAGGGCCCCAGAGCATTCGCCGAAAAGCGCGCCCCGGTGTGGACCGGAACCTGAGGGAGATTGGCATGACCGAGTTGATGCGCCTAGACCGGGACGGCCCCATCGGCATCCTACGCTTTACCCAGCCCGGGAAACGTAACCCCTACAGCATCGGGTTTGTCGAGGATCTCGTAACATGCCTGCGGCAGGCGGAGCGGGACGACACGCTACGCGCAGTTGTCATGACCGGTGGCGATCATTTCAGCAGCGGTGGGGATCTGGTCGGCTTTCAGTCTGAGATTGCCAAAGGCGCGAGAGCCACATCGGAAATGGTGGACAAGGTTCATGATGGCGGGCGCGCCGCGTATCTCTTTCGGAAACCCCTGATCTCCGCCGTCTGCGGTGTCGCCTTCGGTGCCGGCCTGAGCCTGGCCCTGTCGGCGGATATCGTCGTAGCGGCCGAAGATGCCCGGCTGTGCGAGGTTTTTGCCCGTGTCGGCGGCTGCCCTGACACCGGGTCGAGCTGGCTTCTTCAGCAACGCGCCGGCGCGGGCGTGGCGCGGATGCTTGTTCTCACGGGGCGCGAGATCGACGGGCGCACCGCCCGCGACCTGCGCGTCGTCGAGGAATGTGTGCCGGCCGGACAGGTCGAGGCCCGCGCGCTTGAGATCGCGCGCGAGATTGCACAGCATCCGATGTTCGGCGTTCAAACCGCCAAGCGTGTGATGCGCGCGTCGGCGGAATGTAGTTATCTTGAGGCTCTGGACATCGAGCGTGACTGCCAAAGTGTTCTGCTGTGCGCGCATGACTTTCCCGAAGCTATGAAAGCGTTTTCGGAGAAGCGCAAACCCCAATTCACAGACCGATAAGTCGGTCGAAACCATATCGAAGAACTCAAGGGAGACCACGCCAATGAAGGTACTCGTGCCTGTCAAACGTGTGATCGACTACAACGTGAAGGTCCGCGTCAAGGCGGACGGAAGCGGTGTCGATCTCGCCAATGTCAAAATGTCCATGAACCCTTTCGACGAGATCGCGGTGGAAGAGGCGATCCGGTTGAAGGAAGCGGGAAAGGCTGATGAGGTCGTGGTGGTTTCCATCGGCGTCAAGCAAGCGCAGGAAACCCTGCGGACCGCGCTGGCCATGGGCGCCGACCGCGCCATTCTGGTCGTGGCTACGGACGATGTTCACAACGACATCGAACCGCTGGCCGTGGCCAAGATCCTGAAAGCCGTCATCGCCGAGGAAAACCCCGGTCTGGTGATCGCGGGTAAACAGGCCATCGACAACGACATGAACGCCACCGGCCAGATGCTATCTGCCCTGCTGGGCTGGAGCCAAGCCGCCTTCGCCTCGCATCTGGACATTCAGGGCGATCACGCGCTGGTCACCCGCGAAGTGGATGGCGGTCTGCAGACGATCAAGGTCAAACTGCCCACGATCGTGACCGCCGACCTGCGCCTGAACGAGCCGCGCTACGCGTCGCTGCCGAACATCATGAAGGCCAAGAAAAAGCCGCTCGATGAAAAGACCGCCGCCGATTACGGCGTCGATGTCACCCCGCGCCTGACCGTGGTCAAGACCTCGGAACCGGCGGCGCGCGCGGCGGGCATCAAGGTGGGCTCGGTTGACGAGCTTGTGGCGAAACTCAAGGAAGCGGGGGCTGTGTGATGGCTGTTCTTCTGATTGGTGAAGTAACCGATGGCACGCTGGCAGTGGATGCCACCGCCAAGGCCGTGACCGCGGCCAAGCAACTGGGCGATATGACCGTGCTCTGCACCGGCGCCTCGGCCAAGGCCGCAGCGGATGAGGCCGCCAAGATCGAAGGCGTCTCCAAGGTGCTGGTCGCCGAAGACGCGCTCTACGGGCACCGCCTGGCCGAACCCGTGGCCGCCCTGATCGTCAGCCTTGCGGGCAATTATTCGCACATCGTGGCCCCCTCTACCACGGATGCGAAGAACATTATGCCGCGCGTCGCCGCCCTGCTGGACGTGATGATCCTGTCCGACGTGGTGGGCGTAGTCGATGCGGACACGTTCGAACGTCCGATCTATGCCGGCAACGCGATCCAGACGGTGAAATCCACCGATGGCGTCAAGGTGATAACGATCCGCACCTCGACCTTCGATCTGGCCCCGATGGGCGGCTCTGCCTCGGTCGAGGCGATTGCCACGGGCGAAAACCCCGGCCTGTCCGAATGGGTCGAGGACAAGGTAGCCGCCTCGGACCGCCCCGAACTGACCAGCGCAGGCGTGGTCGTGTCGGGCGGGCGCGGTGTCGGCTCGGAAGCTGACTTCGCCCTGATCGAGAAACTGGCCGACAAGCTGGGTGCCGCCGTCGGCGCATCCCGTGCCGCCGTTGACTCGGGCTACGCCCCCAACGACTGGCAGGTCGGGCAAACCGGCAAGGTTGTAGCCCCCGATCTTTATGTCGCGGTGGGCATCTCTGGCGCGATCCAGCATCTGGCCGGTATGAAAGACAGCAAGATCATCGTCGCCATCAACAAGGACGAAGAAGCCCCGATCTTCCAGGTTGCCGACTACGGCCTTGTCGCGGATCTTTTCACCGCGGTGCCGGAATTGATCGAGAAACTCAGTTGATTCGGGGCGCACAGCGTTTGAAAGGTCCGCCTTGCGCGGAGCTTATCATGAACGGGAGCAACCAGTAGGGGAACCGGCTCTTGGGAGGATATTTGCTTAATCTGACGCATCGCTTGAACCTGTTCCTCCTCATTTTCAAGACAAGACACCTGATAGATTTCAACAGATCAAGTCGCCTTTGTAGGAAAAAAACATGTCTCTGATCAAGAACTCCCCAAACTGGGTTTCCGATGAACACAAGATGTTCGCGGAGAGTACCCGCAAACTTTTTGATGCCGAGATGGCGCCAAATGTCGACAAATGGGCGTCACAAGGCATCGTCGACCGAGAGTTCTGGAAGGTCGTCGGCGAGCAGGGCGTCATGGGCGGATCCATTGCGGAGGAGTATGGTGGATTCGGGGGCGGTATTGGGTTTGACGCGATCACTGTCTATGAACAAGGGCGCACCGGAGATACCGGCTGGGGTTACGGCATCCAGAGCATCGTAATTCACTATCTGAACACCTACGGCAGTGAAGAGCAAAAGAAAAAGTGGCTGCCGCGGTTGATTAGCGGCGAAAGCGTCGCCGCTATCGCCATGACAGAACCGGGCACCGGCTCGGACCTTCAGAGCGTTCAGACCTATGCAGAACGAGACGGCAATCACTACAAGATCAACGGGTCGAAGATTTTCATAACCAACGGTCATACCGCCGACATAGTCGTAGTGGTGGCCAAGACGGACAGAAGCGCAGGGGCCAAGGGTGTGTCGCTGATCGTTCTGGAGGCCAAGGACGCAGAAGGATTCCGGCGTGGGCGGAACCTAAAGAAGCTTGGCATGAAGGGCTCTGACACGGCCGAGCTGTTTTTTGAGGATGTGCGCGTCCCCACAGCCAACCTGCTAGGTACTGAGGAAGGGCAGGGGTTCTATCAGCTGATGAAGCAATTGCCCTGGGAGCGATTGATGATCGGAATCACCGCGCTTGGTTTCATCGACTTCGCGATCGATGAGACCGTAAAATACGTTCAGGATCGCAAGGCGTTCGGCAAGCGGATCATGGATTTCCAGAACACCCGGTTCAAACTGGCGGAATGCAAGACCAAAGCCGAACTGCTGCGTAGCTTCGTCAATGACGGCATTGCCCGAATAGAGGCTGGCGAGCTTGATGCCGCCACCGCGTCAATGGCGAAATGGTGGGGCAGTCAGACGCAGAACGAAGTCATGCATGAATGTCTGCAACTGCATGGCGGATACGGTTACATGATGGAATTCCCGATCGCGCGTCTTTACGCCGACAGCCGGGTGCAGATGATCTATGGCGGCACCAACGAAATCATGAAGGAACTGATCGCTCGTTCGCTGGATGTCTGATCGGTCCGGGTGGGGTTACTCTTCGGCCGGGCCCAAGATCTCTTCGCTGTGCTCGCCCAACCGAGGGGCTGGTCGGTGGTCGTGTCGCGCCGGGGTTGCCGAAAATCGAACCGGCGGGCGTGTTGTCCAGATGGCACCTTCCGTTGGATGAGCAATCTGCTGAAAGAAACCGGTGGCGGCAAGATGGGGGTCGCTGGGCAGATCTGACAGGTTTCGGACTGGCATGGCGGGAATATCGGCCTGCTCCATCAGGGCAAGCCATTCTTTTGTGGTCCGTGTCAGCGCGAGCTGCGCCACCATATCGTAAACCGCGCCTATGTTGCGGCTGCGGGTGTCCATGTCGGTCACCCACAAGTGGCCGAGCATGTCTTCCCGCCCGACTGCCTTGAAAAAGCGTGCCCATTGAACGTTGGTGTAGGGCAGAATAGTGATAAACCCGTCCGAAGTCTGAACCGGGCGGCGATGAGGGACAAGCATGCGGGCATAGCCGAAATCTTGCGGGTTGTCCTCGAATGTGGCACCATCCATATGTTCGGTCAGCAGGAACGACGTCAGCGTCTCAAACATCGGCACTTCGACATGCTGGGGCACGCCCGTGCGCTCACGATGGAACAAGGCGGCCATGACAGCATAGGCCGCAGTGACGCCGCCAAGCTTGTCGGCAAGGATCGTCGGGGCATAGGCCGGCGCAGCTTCGGGATCGCGCAATGATGCCAAGCTGGCCAACCCCGAGACCGATTGGACGATGTCGTCGAAGGCAGGTTTGGCCGCATAGGGCCCGTCCTGCCCAAAGCCGGTGGCGGATACCGTAATCAGTCTCGGATTCTCGCGGCGCAACGTTTCGGGGTCAAGGGACAATCTGGCAAGCGCCGCGGGCCGGATGCTGGAGATCATCACATCGGCATCGGCCAGCAGCTTGCGCAGCCGATCGCGATCATTTGGCGTCTTGAGGTCTAGAATGACGCTGCGTTTGTTGCGGTTTGCACCCAGAAAGGCGGCGCCCATCAGCTTGTTGCGGGACGGCTGGACCTGGCGCAAAAGATCTCCCTCGGGGCTTTCCACCTTGATCACATCGGCCCCCAGATCGCCCAGCATTTGCGTGGCCAAAGGCCCGAAAACCACAGAAGTAAGATCGACAATCTTCACGCCATCAAGGATCGCGGGTTTCTGCGCAGCGGTCATTTATGCGTGTATCCTGTTCTATGACGAGGGTCGAACTCGGCGCGGATGGCTTTGCCGTCCGCGTCAAAAGCAGGGCAAGGGCCAAGTGTCGTCTCTCCGGCGCTGCGCCGGATCGGGGGCGCAGGGACGTTGATTTCGCCAGAGGGCGTGCTGATGACGGACCGGTCGAGCTGGGGGTGGTCGGACAGGGAGGCCACGTCGTTGACTGCCGCGAATGCAATGCCCGCAGCATCGAGCCTCTTCAGCATCTCGACGCGGTCATGCGAGGCGAACACGGTCTTGATGAGCGCTTCGAGCGCGGGCTTGTTGTCAATTCGCGCCGTGTTGTCATGAAACCGGGGGTCGGCTGCCAGAGTTGCATCGCCCAGTATGTGTTCACAGAACCGTTGCCATTCGCCGCTGTGCTGCACGGTAATGACGACAAGCTGACCGTCCTTGCACTCATAGGCGCCGTAGGGGCAGATCACCGTGTGGTTCAGACCGACGCGGGGCGTCGGTTTGCCAAGATAGTCGTGATAGAGCAGCGGAACCGACATCCAGTCGGCCATCACGTCGAACATGGCCACCGAAACGCCGCTACCTTTGCCGGTGCGCTCACGCCCGATCAGCGCTTCGCAGATCCCGGCATGGGCTGTCATGCCCGTGGCGATGTCGCAGATCGACACGCCAACCCGCCCCGGCCCGTCCGGCGTGCCGGTCACCGATGCCAGGCCGCTTTCGCATTGCACCAGAAGGTCATAGGCCTTGGCGTTGCGCATCGGGCCGTCTTCGCCGTATCCGGTGATGTCGCAAGTCACGAGACGCGGGAACCTCTCTCGCAGACTCGCGGAATCCAGACCCAGCTTTGCCAGGGCGCCCGGCAAAAGATTTTGAATGAACACATCCGCGTTTTCCAGCATTTTCAGCAGGATATCGCGATCTTCTGCTGCTTTGATATCCAGTGCGACCGATTCCTTGCCCCGGTTTAGCCATGTAAAATAGGCGCCTTCGCCGTTGGCGGCAGTATCATAGGCGCGCGCGAAATCGCCCACGCCCTTGCGTTCGACCTTGATCACCCGCGCACCGGCATCGGCAAGCCGCGAAGAGCAAAAGGGCGCCGCCACCGCCTGTTCGAGCGCGATGACGAGCTTGCCGGAAAGGGGGGCTGAACTTGAATCTGACATGGCGTTCTCTCACGTGATCCTAGGAGCTTGACAGAATCTAACAGGTGTTAGAAACATTATCAATACGATTAACCAGGAATGGGCCATTTGAGGAGAATGCCGGTGCCGGACGCCACAGGACCAGACCAGATATTCCAACGCGCGCTGACAAACGGGGAGATCATGCTGCCCAGGTGCGATGATTGCGGAGCCTATCATTTCTTTCCAAGGGTCCTGTGTCCGCACTGCCATGGGACCGCGATCTCTTGGCATCCCGCCAGCGGCAAGGGCCGGGTCCACACCACCACTGTCGTGCGTCAGAAGCCCGAGCGCGGCGGCGACTATAACGTGTGCGTGGTGGAACTGGAGGAAGGCGTTCGGATGATGAGCCGGGTCGAGGGCATTGCCCCCGGTGACATTGTCATCGACATGGCCGTGACCGCCTTCGTGGGCGGGGCCGAGGGCCAACCGGCCGTGTTGTTCAAACCGGCGGAGGTATAGGCCATGACCACCAAACTTCGGGGAAAATCCGCCATTGTGGGAACCGGGCACGCGGGTTTCGGCGAGGCGCATGGGCTGACGGCCTATGATGTCATGGCGCAATCCGCGCTTGCGGCACTTGGCGATGCGGGGCTGAAGCTGTCCGATGTGGACGGTCTGTTCTGCACCATGATGGAAGACAGCATGCCTGCCCTTATGGCGGCCGAATATCTGGGCATTCAGCCCAGGTTCATCGACGGCACCATGACGGGCGGGTCGTCCTTCGTGAATTACCTGACCTCCGCCACAATGGCGCTGGAGGCTGGCCTGTGTGATGTGGCGCTGATTGTTTATGGCTCCAACCAGCGCACCGCGTCGGGCAGGCTGGTGACGGCCTCGCGCCCGCCCGCCTATGAGGCGCCCTATAATCCGCGATATCCGATTTCCGCCTATGCGATGGCGGCGGCACGGCACATGCATGAATTTGGCACCACCCGCGAACAGCTGGCCGATGTGGCCGTGGCCGCGCGGGCCTGGGCGCAGCACAACCCCGAGGCATTCGAGCGCGGCCCGCTCAGCCGCGCGGATGTTTTGGGCGCGCGTATGGTGGGCGATCCGTTGACTGTGCGCGATTGTTGTCTTGTCACCGATGGCGGCGGGGCGATCGTGATGGTTCGCGCCGACCGTGCCAGGGACTTCCCTAAGGCCCCGGTTTACGTTTTGGGCAGCGCGGCGGAAAGCTCGCACCGGCAAATATCGCAGATGAAGGATTTCACCGTGACCGCCGCCCGCGAGTCGGGCGCACGCGCCTTTGCCGCGGCGGGCGTGTCGCCTTCGGACATTCAGGCGGTCGAGCTTTACGATGCGTTCACCATCAATACGATCCTATTTCTGGAAGATCTCGGCTTTTGTGCCAAGGGCGAGGGCGGTGCCTTTGTCGAGGGCGGGCGCATCGCGCCGGGCGGGGTCTTGCCGGTGAATACCAATGGCGGGGGTTTGTCCTGTGTGCATCCCGGCATGTATGGCATTTTCACCGTGATCGAGGCGGCGCGGCAGATCCGTGGCGATGCGCCCGGCATTCAGTTGAGGGATGTCGACCTGGCGCTGGCCCATGGGAACGGCGGTGTGCTGTCCAGTCAGGTCACGGCAATCTTGGGTTCGCAAAACACCCTCTAAGAACAAACCAGGGAGGAAAGATCATGCCATTGGATTTCGACGCGCTATCGAACTGGGACTTCGAAGAGATCGAGCAGACACTGACCGAGCGGGATACGATCCTTTATGCGCTCGGCCTCGGGTTTGGCGAGGATCCGACCGACAGGAAAGAGTTGGCCTTTGTCTATGAAGCTGGGCTGAGGGCGGTTCCCTCAATGGCGGTCACGATGGGGTACCCGGGCTTCTGGCTGCGCGACCCCAAGACCGGCGTGAACTGGCAGAAGGTGCTGCATGGTGAACAATGGCTAGACATCTACAAGCCGCTGCCGGTGAACGGCAACATCATCGGCCGCAGCCGGATCGACTTTATTTCCGACAAGGGCGAGGGCAAAGGTGCCGTCATCTACCAGAGCCGCGACATCATCAATGCCGATAGCGGCGAAAAGCTGGCTCGCGTGGCGATGTCGGCCTTCTGCCGTGGCGATGGTGGGTTCGGTGGCGAAAACAGGCCCGGCCCGGCCCCGGCGGCCTTGCCCGACCGCGCGCCCGATCATGTCTGCGATATCGAAACACTGCCGCGCCAGGCGCTGGTTTACCGCCTTAGCGGTGACATGAACCCGCTTCATGCCGACCCGGATGTGGCGCGTTCGGTCGGGTTCGACCGCCCGATCCTGCACGGCCTTGCGACCTATGGTCTGGCGGCGCGGGCGATCCTCAAATCGCTGCTCGATTATGACGCCGCCCGGCTTGTCGGGCTGGACGTGCGGTTTTCCGCCCCGGTCTATCCCGGCGAGACCGTGCGGTTTGAGATCTGGGAAGAGGGTGGCGAGGCCCGGTTCCGCGCTTCGATCCCGGCCCGCGACGTGGTGGTTCTAAACAATGGGGCTGCGCGTTTCGCGTGAGGGAGGGAGGATGACACAGCCGCTCAAGGATATCTTGGTGCTGGATTTCAGCACCCTTCTTCCCGGCCCGATGGCCACGCTCATGTTATCCGAAGCCGGGGCCGAGGTTATCAAGTTCGAGCGCCCGGGCACGGGTGAAGACGCACGCCTGACCGCGCCAAAAATAGACGGGGAGAGCATTGGCTTCGCTGTTTTGAATCACGGCAAGCGGTCAGTGGCTATCGACCTCAAGTCAAAGGGCGCAATGAATGTTCTGCGCCCTTTGCTTGAAAAGGCCGATGTTCTGGTAGAGCAATTTCGCCCCGGAGTGATGGACCGGCTCGGTCTGGGATACGAGGCCGTGCGCGAGATCAATCCCGGTCTCATCTATTGTTCGATCACCGGCTATGGACAGACCGGCCCGAAGGCTTCGACTGCCGGGCACGATCTCAATTATGTGGGCGATTCGGGGATCCTGTCGCTGAGCCGGGGACCGGATCAGCAGCCAACCATGCCCTTCGGGTTGGTCGCTGATATCGGGGGCGGAACCTATCCGGCGGTGGTGAATATCCTGCTGGCCCTGATTGCGCGGCAGGCAAGCGGTCAGGGGACGCATCTTGATGTCGCCATGTCTGAGGGGGCGTTTGCCTTTGCCTACTGGGCCCATGCAGATGGCGTGATCGCCGGCAATGACATCGCAAGCGGCAGCAGCCGTCTGACCGGCGGCCTAGCGCGCTATCGTCTCTATACCGCGGCGGACGGCCGTCAGATCGCCGTCGGGGCGATCGAGGAAAAGTTCTGGCAGAGGTTCTGCGATGTCATCGGCCTGCCGCAGGAGCTTCGTGATGACTGGTCCGACCCCAATGCCAGTGTTGCGGAAGTGGCGCGCCGTCTGGGCGACCAGCCCTCGACCCATTGGGAGTCTTTGTTGGCCGCGGCGGACTGTTGCTGTTCCGTCGTGAAAACGCCAGCCGAAGCTGCGGCCGATCCGCATTTTATCGCACGCGGCGTATTCGCGCGGAAGCTGAACATTTCTGGTCGGGAGGTACCGGCGCTGCCGCTGCCAATTGCTCCGGAATTCCGTTGTGCGGCAACTTCGGCCGGCCGTGCTGCGGCTTTGGGGGAAGACAATACCCGCTTTGGCCAGGACTTGCGAAAAACAGAATAAATCTCGTTGACCCGCAGGTTTTCAGATTGTATTCTAACATTTGTTAGAAAAAAATGGACAGATCCAATGGCCCAACCCCATGACGACCTGCCGACAGAAGCTGCGCGCTTTGTCTTGCCCGCGCACTTTGTCGAGAGCGACAGCCTCGAAGTGCAGGGTTTCATCACATCGGCTTTGCGCGATCTTCCTGTGGACGCGACCAATCGAGATAAGGCGATCCGCCTGTTCGAAGCGGTTCGCGACGATATCCGTTACGACCCGTATTGTTTTGCGCTGGATGAAGATTCTTATCGTGCCAGCCGGATCGCCGGGGCGGAGGCAGCCTTCTGCGTCCCCAAGGCAATCCTACTTGCCGCCTGTCTGCGCGCCGTCGGTATCCCCGCCGCTTTGGGATTCGCGGACGTGCGCAACCACCTGAATACTCCCAAGCTGCAGGAGCTGATGGGGACCGATCTCTTTATCTATCACGGTTATGTTCAACTTTGGCTGGGTGGTGAATCCTATAAGGTCACACCCGCTTTCAACATAGAGCTGTGTGAAAGATTCGGGGTCAAGCCTCTGGTCTTTGACGGCTATCATGATGCTCTTTTCCACGAATTCGACGAGCAGGACCAGCGCCACATGGAATATGTGAACGACCGGGGTCTTTATGTCGATGCGCCGATGGCGGAATTCCTGACGGCCTTCAAGGAAACCTACCCGAAACTGGAAGAGTTCAACCGGGTGAGAATCTCCAAAGATTCGAGCGGGTATGATTCCGGTTTCGCAAAGGAGGGGGCCGCTTGAAATATCTTGACGATTTCGAGTCGGGCCAAGTCTTTCACTTTCGCAGCGCCCCGATGAGCGCACAGTCCATAAAGGCCTTTGCCCAGGAGTGGGACCCGCAACGGCTGCACACCGACGAAGACTATGCGACCGCGATACATGGCAGCCTGATCGCCTCGGGATTTCAGACCGTGCTTGAGGTGTTCAAACCTGTCGTGACGGAATTGATGGTCGAGGTGGCCAATATCGGCGGCATGGGCTTCGAGAATCTGCGCTGGCTGCTGCCTGTCCGCCCGGATGAACCCCTCGATATCGAAATGACTATCAACTCGGTCACGCCGTCCAAAAGCAAGCCCGATCGAGGTGTTTTGCACTATACGCTCAGCGTCAGGAACCCCAAGGGCGAGGTGGTTCTTTCAGCTGACGTCCCATTGATGATGAAGCGAAAACGAAATGACACAGGTTGATATGCAATCCAGCGAACAAGAAGAAGACCTTCGCCTGCTGCGCGAAAGCGCGCGCACGCTGTTTGACCGCGCGGGCGGAAGTGGACGGTCGCGAAAGCTCCGCGATGCCGGGGGCGAATTTGACCCGGATATGGTCCGGGAATTGGGCGAAGCCGGTGTTTTTGGCGTGGCCGTGCCCGAAGAACAGGGGGGGCTTGGCATGGGCCTGGCTGCCGGTGGCGTTATCGCCGAAGAGGTCGGCCGCGTGATCGCCCCGGAACCGGTCGTGGCGACGATTGGTCTTGGCCTAGGCCTTCTGCGCCGCCTTTGCCCGGAGCATCCGAAGCTGGAACAGCTTATCGGCGGCGAGGCATCGCTGGCGGTTGCCTGGCAGGAACGTGGTCCGGGCGGCGCTTCCGCTGATGCGACTTGCCGGTATGCGGACGGAAAGCTGACCGGCGGCAAGGCCTGGGTGGTTGGCGCGGGAGGAACGCAGGATTTCCTTGTTGTAGCCGAAGCAGATGGTGGCCCGGTTCTAGTTCTGGCCGAGGCCAGCGCGGATGGGCTTGTTACGACCAGGCGGGCGCAGGCCGATGGCAGTTCCTTGGGCGAGCTTTCCTTTTCAGGAACGCCGGCTGCGGAGCTGGCCTGCGGTGCCGCGGTTCAGGGAGCGCTGTCCGAGGCTGTGGCCGACGCAACGGCGCTTGCCGCAGCCGAGCTTGTCGGCCTGAGCCAGCGCGCCTTCGAGATTACGCTCGACTACATCAAGACGCGCGAGCAGTTCGACAAGCCGATCGGATCCTTCCAGGTCATCCAGCACCGCGCCGTCGACCTGAACGTGATGTGCGAGGTCGCGCAGGCCGCAGTGCGCGAAGTTCTGATGCGGATGGATGGCGAAACGGACGCAAGTATCCGCGCACGTCTGGCCAGCCGGGCCAAGGCACGGGCGGTCACGGCCGCCAGGAAAGTCACCCGCGACGCCATCCAGCTGCACGGCGCGGTCGGCTACACCGATGAATTCGATATCGGGCTTTATCTGAACCGGGCGCTGGTGCTGTCGGCCTGGCTGGGCGACGACGCCTATCACCGTCGGATCTGGTTTGACGCGCGCGAAGAAGAGGGGGCCGCACAATGACCGACTGGAACGCAATGAGCGATGCGGAATTCCGCAAAGAGGTGCGCGGGTTCCTCGAGGCCGAGTACCCCGAAGAGCTGCGCCATCTGCCGCACCGCCCCAAGTTCGCCGAGATTGAACATTGGCATCGCAAGCTGCACACCAAGGGATGGGTTGCGCCGGCCTGGCCCGCGGAATACGGCGGTATGGGGCTGAATGCCGCCAAGCTGCTGATCTTCTACGAAGAGCAGCAGCGCTGGGGTGTCAATCGTGGTCGAGACATGGGTGTGCAGATGGTCGGCCCCCTGATCATCAAGTTCGGCACTCAGAAACAAAAAAACTATTGGCTGCCGCGAATCCTCAGTTGCGAAGACATCTGGTGCCAGGGGTATTCGGAACCCGGTGCCGGGTCCGATCTGGCCAACCTGCGCACACGCGCAGAGATTGACGGCGACGACTTTGTCATAAACGGACAGAAGATCTGGACCACGATGGCGCATGACGCCACGCACATCTTCATGCTGGTCCGCACCGATCCGGACGCGCCCAAAAAACAACAGGGAATCAGCTTTGTCCTTGCGCCGATGGATCAACCCGGTGTCGAGGTGCGCACGATCACCACGCTTTCGGGGGAAACGGAATTTTGCGAGGTTTTCTTCGACAATGCCCGTACACCCCGCGAAAACCTCGTGGGCGAGTTGAACAAGGGCTGGACCATGGCCAAGGCGCTCCTGAGCTTCGAGCGCATCTTCATCGGCTCGCCCAGCCTGGCCCAGAACGCGTTGGGGCAGCTTGAGAGCTTCGCACGGGGCCGTGGCGCTTTTGACGATCCAGTGTTCCGCGACCGCTTTGCGCAAGCCGCGCTTGATGTCGAGGATCACGCGGCGCTTTACTCCCGTTTCGCCGACCAACTGAAGCGCGGCGAAACGCTGGGCGCCGATGTCTCGATGCTCAAGATCTGGGTGACCGAGTGCTTTCAGCGCATCACCGAGCTGATGATCGAGGCAGCCGGACCCGATGGCGGCACCGTCGGCCCGCTTCAGGTCGGCAATGTAAGCGTCGATGTCCTTGCGAGTTTCTACAAGGCCAGACCGACGACGATCTATGGAGGGTCGAACGAGATCCAGCGAAACATCCTGTCCAAGGCCGTTCTCGGATTGCCTGACTGAACCTAATACCCTGAGGAGGAAAAGAACCATGTCCGATCGTTACGCAAAATATCACAAGATGAAATTCGACTACCCGGCTGATCGCGTCCTGCGCATCACGTTCGACCGCCCTGAGACCTTCAATTCCGTAGATGCGGAAACCCACACTCAGATGACAGATATGTGGATCGATATCGATCGTGACCCCGACATCAATGCGGTCATAGTCACCGGCGCGGGCAAGGCATTCTCGGCCGGCGGCGATTTCAGCCTGATCGAAAACATGATCGGCAATTCGTACGAGATCATGAAGACGTGGAAAGAGGCCAAAGACCTCGTCTACAACATCATCAACTGTAACAAGCCGATTATTTCCGCCATCAACGGCCCTGCCGCCGGTGCCGGCCTTGTGGTGGCCATCCTAGCCGACATCTCGATCGCCGGTAAGAAGGCCAAGATCGTCGATGGTCACCCGCGTCTGGGCGTTGCCGCTGGCGATGTCGCGGCAATCATCTGGCCATTGCTGACCTCGATGGCCAAGGCGAAATACTATTTGATGACTTGTAAGCCGGTTTCGGGCGAAGAGGCCGAGCGCATCGGCCTAGTGTCAATGTGCGTCGAAGATGACGAGTTGCAGCAAATCGCTTTGGATACGGCCGTCGAGCTCGCCAACGGCTCGCAAAGCGCGATCCGCTGGACCAAATATTCGCTGAACAACTGGCTGCGCCAGGCTGGCCCGATCTTCGATGCCTCGACTGCGCTTGAAATGCTCGGGTTCATGGGCGAAGACGTCAAGGAAGGGGTACTGTCGCATCGCGAGAAGCGCGCGCCGAACTTCCGCAAGGACTGCCCGCTTTAAGCCACGACTGAACAGGGAGGCATGATCATGTCTGAAGACATCTATAAGGACATAGCTCAAGCCTATGCCGCCGCAGCCGAAAGGGCATCTGGGCTGAAATCACGATTTGCGGCTGCCGGATTCGATCCGGCGGCCGTCAGGTCCTTGGCAGATCTGTCACGGCTGCCGGTGATGAAGAAGGAAGAGCTTCTCAAGCTCCAGCGCGCCAATCCGCCCTTCGGCGGGTTTCTCGCTGCCGATCTAAAGGATGTCGGCCGGATCTACGTGTCGCCCGGCCCGATCTTCGAGCCGTCGCTTTCGGGCGGCGGTGGCCACGGCTTGGACCTTCTATTCAGATCGGCCAGCGTGGGTGCGGGCGACATCATTCTGAACACCTGGATGTATCACCTCGTGCCGGCGGGGCTTTTGTTCGACGAAGCGGCACAGGCCGCCGGGGCCACCGTAATTCCCAGCGGCGTCGGCAATACCGAGCTTCAGGCGCAGATCATCGTCGAAACCGGCGTCACTTCGATCTGCGCATCCACCGCGTTTTTCCTGACGCTGGCGGACAAGGTGATCGAAACCTATGGCCGCGACGCTTGGAAGGTGAAAACGGCCTTCCTCGGTGGTGAGATGGGCGACTGGATGGCCAAGCGCCGCCGGATCGAGGCAGACTATGGCGTGTCGACCTGGGCTGCCTATGCCACTGCGGATTTGGGCCTTGTCGGCTATGAGGATGGCGGCGACGGCTATGTGGTTCATCCCGACCGCGTGGTGCAAATCTGCGATCCGATCAGTGGAGAACAGGTCGCTCACGGGGAACCGGGTGAGGTTGTTGTGACCGCGCGCGATGCCACCTGGCCGATGATTCGGTTTGGCACCGGAGACAGCGCCTTTGCGCTGGGGAGCAACGCGGATGGCACCGTCAGCCGAATTTCTGCACTGCAGGGCCGAGTCGGCGCAGCGGTCAAAGTGCGCGAGATTTTCGTTTATCCGCGCGTGATCGAAGAAGTTGTCATCGGTACGCCGGGCGCAAAGGCCGCGCAGGCCGTGGTAACGCGCGAGAACGATCGCGACATGATCCGCATCTCGCTTGTGCTGGAAGACGGTGCCGATGCCTCGGCCGCAATCATCGCCGCTGCCGAGGCCTTCAAGTCGCATTCCAGGATCCGCGCCGACGCGGTGAGCGTGGTGCCGGAGTTGCCGGAGAATGCCGATCTGATCGTCAACGACAAGGACGGATGAGGCGCGGACCCGGACCGCGCTGATTTTCCGGGCAGATCGCAAGGCGGCCGACCAAATCCGGCTGATATGACTGTCTTGACCGAAACGGGTTTGCGCAAAGTTGCCGGCGCTCAGCTGCAGAGCGCGTCCTTCGCGGCACGGGATTCCCGGTCGATGTAGTCCGCCGTTGTCGTCACCGCGTGAACCGCTCCGATGCCCTGACCGCAGCCCCAAATGTCGCGCCATGCCTTCGGGCGGACGTCGCCGGTGGAGAGGTTTAGCTTGTTGCCTTCGCCGGTCAGGTTTTCCGGATCCAGGCCTACTGACCGGATCGAAGGTTTGAGGTAATTGGCATTCACCCCGGTGAAATGGCTGGTGTAGAGAATGTCCTCGGCCGCGCTGTCCACGATCATCTGCTTGTAGCTTTCGGCGGCGACAGCTTCGGTCGTGGCGATGAAGAGCGAACCGATATAGCCAAAATCCGCGCCCATGGCGGCTTCGGTTTCGCACAGGAGTACCACGTCGAGCGGTATTTCCGCGAAAGCGTGCTGAACTTCATCGCCCCAGTCAGCGAGGAACTGATCCTCTCTCACGTGGCCGAGAAAGCGCTGGGGATGCCCAAGTCCTACTGACCGGCAATCGCCGCACCAACGCCGCCGCGGCCTCGGTCGGCGCAATCGCATGTATGTGCGATCTGGCGGCCTCGGCCGAGCAAGTCGATGACGGTAGAGACGGACATCGGCGAAATGGGTTTCATCGACATGATCTAGTTCACCGCTACGGGAAAAAACCCAATTCAAGCACCCGCGCGATAACCAACGCGATCATCCGTACGGCCTCACCCCCTTTGCCATCGCCTCGCGGATGACCATTCTCGGTGTGCCGAATAACTTCGGGGTGCAGTGGCGGCAGGTCTTATGGGTGCGGGGGGGCACTGCTTGGGCACCATGCCGAATGCCGCCTCCTTCATCTGCGACGAAATAGGCGGCCCGACAGACGACGCGGCCACTGACGCCCGCGCATGAGGTGGTGAGTGCATATCGCGCCGCAGGACGCACCGTACCGGACATGCCCGTCCTCCGCGGGATCTCCGGCGAGAACGGGTTCGTCGGCCGACACTGGCGGTTCATGACGGTCGTCGAGTCCGCCACGCGTACGGAGTTCGCCCGTTTTTCCATGTTCCATAGCTCATCTCCTTTGTTGATAAGCGTTCACAGAAGAGCACTGGCCGTTCAGCTTGATGGCTTTAAGCTCCACGGCAGTAGGTGACCTGCCACAGAACTTTCATCCAGCCGCGATTTGAGCCCGGTTAGTGATACGCCGACTGGCGCTGCTGGAGCTACTGACAGATGCGCGGAACTTTAGAATGGTGCAGCGCAGCTTTCGGTTGCGATGCCCAAGTCCTCGGCGAACGCCTTGGGCGTCTGGTAGCCGAGGCCCGAATGCGGCTTCCTCGTTGTACAACTGAACACTAGAACACCCACGTTATCGATTGGCGCGAGGTTCTTCTATCGATGACGTCCATGGTCTGGCCGGTCGGTTTATCTCCATAAAGTGATCGACAAACCTGGTGTGGCGATGTTTCGATGCAATCTCACTGGCGGCCGGGCGGACCGGTCTCTGGAAGTCCAGTCTGGATGTTTGACCGGGTAGCATCTGCCGACTGTCGCGGTATCGATGATCAGGATGCCCTGACGGTGCTTGCAGAGTTGGTCCGCGATGCTGGCCGTAGCTTATTCGACAAATTCGCTTCCTCTTGGCCCCTCCGCTCGGGTCGAGGCAAGGTTTGGATCGACCTGCTTAACGCCATTGGGCCGGAACGATCACGCCGTGGCTGCACCGCGTGTGCCGTACCGGCCCGGGCGCATTTCAGAACGCGTTCAACCCGGTCAGGTTGCGCCCGATGACCAGCTTCTGGATTTCGGTGGTGCCGTCCGGGATCGGCATGACCTTGGCATTGCGGAAGTGCCGTTCGACGGGAAACTCTTTGGTGATACCATTGCCGCCGTGAATCTGCACGGCCTTGCCGGCGATTTCGACTGCCATTTCAGTCGCATACCATTTCGCCATCGAGGTCTGCGTGTCGCAGCGCACGCCCAGTTCCAGAAGTTGCAGCCCACGCTGGCACAACAGGCGCGCAGCATCCAGATGCGTGGCCATGTCGGCTAGGTAGCCCTGGATCAACTGGTGCCCGCCGATCGGCTTGCCGTGCTGCTCGCGCTCTTTCGAATAAGAGACTGCGCACTCCAGCGCCGCTTGTGCAATACCGACGCTTGTCAGCCCCACAAAGACCCGCGCGCTCTCAAAAAGCTTCAATGTCTGGAACAGGCCCCCGCCTGCATTTCCCAGAACATGTTCGGCGCTGGTTTCCGCACGGTCAAAGAACAATTCGCAGGTCGAGGCGCCGACAAGCCCCATCTTGCGCAGCTCGCGGCTTTCATAACCGCCCTTGTCGCGATCCACGATAACCATCGAAATGCCACCTTCCAAATTGCAGACAACGATGGCGAAATCCGATTGCGCACCGTTGGAAATCCACAGCTTCTGTCCGCTGACAAAAATCCTGTCGCCGTGGCGCTCCGCGCGGGTCTTGACCTCACGCACGTTCGAGCCGACGGAGGGTTCGGAAATGCAAGTGGCGCAAATGCGCTCACTGCGCAGGAGCGGTTTGAGATAAGCCTCTTTCTGCGCCGCGTCGCCCATCAGGTTGAGCGCGAATGCGGCATGACCCTGAATCAGAACGGCGATCGCCAGATCGGCCCAAACCCGCGCCAGTTCCTCGTAGAGGATACCATAGGTCAAGCGGTCGATCCCCGCGCCACCGTCCTCTTCGGGAAGCAAGCCGCTGATGAGCCCGAATTCCTCGACCTTGGTGAACAAGCCCTTGAGGGTTTCCGCATCCGGAGGATGGCCCAGATCTTCGTATTTTTCCACTAGCGGAGCGAATTCCGCATTGGCCATCTTGCGGAAGTTTTCCAGCAACATGCGCTGGTCGTCGGTATAAATCGCCTGTGCGGCAGCAATCACATTTTCCATTTTCTTTTCCTTGTTTCAGCGGCCCAGAATGGTGACGCAGGCGGCGGCTTCCTCGACGCCGTGCAAGCCGCCGCCATTTTCGGCGATGGCGTTCTGTGCGCCGTCAACCTGGCGTGCGCCAGCCTCGCCGCGTAGTTGCGTGACCAGTTCGAATATCTGGCCAATCCCGGTGGCACCCACCGGGTGGCCCTTGGATTCCAGCCCGCCCGAGGTGTTCACCGGGATGCGCCCGCCGATCGTTGTCTCGCCGCGGAGGCTGGCCGGGCCACCTTCGCCGAACGGGACAAAGCCCAGGTTCTCTATCTGGATGACCTCGCCCACGGCGGTTGCGTCGTGCACTTCGGCGAGGGACATGTCATCGGGGCCAAGCCCGGCTTGTTCATAGGCTTGCAGGGCGGTAAGGCGGGTCAGGTGGTTTTCGTGATCCTCGGGCGCGCGGTCGGTGCCCGAGCGCAGGACCGCTGCCTTGACCCTGATCGCGCGGGTCCGGTCGATGCCCAGCCGTTTGAGGCCCTCGCCCGTACAAAGCACCGCCGCCGCCGCTCCGTCGGAAATCGGGGCGCACATGGGAAGGGTCAGCGGGTAGGTGATGGGCGGCGCGGCGAGCACCTGATCAATGCTCATGCTGTCGCGATATTGCGCCAGCGGATTATGTACCGAGTGCCCGTGGTTCTTGGCGGACACGGCCGCGAAGTGTTCCTGTGTCGTGCCAAAGGTTTTCATGTGCAGCCGCGCGAAGCCGGCATAGACATCCATGAACACGCTATATGGCTTGGACGATTTCGAGCCTTCGGGTTCCTCCACCCCGGCACCCAGATCGGCCAGGCGCTGCGCGACCGCTTCGCCATTGCTCACGTCCCAGCCGCTGTCGAAGGCCGAGAACATCAGCGCGCGATCATCGGAATACATCTTTTCCGCACCCACGGCGAGGCAGCAATCGCCGTTGCCGGCCTTGAGAAAATCGACCGCCAGCTTGAAACCAGTCGCGCCGCTGGCGCAGGCGTTCTCGACATTCACCACTGGAACGCCCTGAATGCCGATCTCGCGCAGCGCTATCTCTCCGCGGATCATGTGTTGGCCCTCCATGTGGCCCTGCACGGCGTTCGAGAAAAACGCGCCTTCGATGCGCTTTGCCGAGAGTCCGGCATCGGCAAGAGCGCCGGTGACGGCCTCGCGGGTCATGTCCTTGATGGACTTGTCCCGAAACTTTCCGAACGGCGTCATGCCGACGCCGATGACATATATGTCCTGCATCATTCGTCCTCCTGTATCAGTATCCGCGAAACCGAGGCTTGCGCTTCTCATTGAACGCCGCCAGCCCTTCGTGCATGTCCCAGGATCGCATATGAGCGCGCAGATTTAGCATCTCTTCGGCGAGCGCGGCAGGCTCGTCTACGTTCAGCGACCGGTTGGCGACCGACTTCATGCGGCGCAGCACGGCCGGGCTCTTGTCGGACAGCTTGTCGGCAAAGGCCTGCACCGTCTCGCGAAGCTGGGCGTCCGCAACCACCTTGTTGACCAATCCCCACTCCATCATCTCCCGCGCCGAGACATTTTCGCCCGAGAAGAGCAGGTACTTCGCGCGGTTCAGTCCGACCCGGCGCGGCAGGATCGCCGCGCCGCCCGCACCGGGAAAGACACCGAAATTGGAATGGGCATCGCCCATCTGCGCGCTTTCGGCGGCAAAGACCAGATCGCAGGACATCACCATTTCCAGCCCGCCCGCCATGGCCAGCCCGTTGACGGCGGCGATCACAGGCTTGGGGCCATGGCGTATCAGCCCGAACGTGTGCTCGACCAGGTCGAGCAGGTCGGGCTCTCCGGGTTCGTGACTTGCGCTGGCCACTTCCTTGAGATCGGCCCCCGCGCAGAACGCGCGGCCCGAGCCGGTCAGGACAATGGCGCGAACGGCGTCGTCGGCAATCGCGGCTTCAAGCGCATTTGTCATATCGCGCAGCATCTGCATCGACATGGCGTTCAACTGCTCGGTGCGCTGGAAGGCAATCCATTCGGTTCTGGCCACACGTTCGACGGTAAGGGTGCTGGGTGTTTCAGTCATTGTAACCCTCGGAATAAAAACAACATTTGCTGAGTTGGGCTTGCCTTTTAGCGCGGATTGCGTTGCACTGAGCTGGATACGCGCGCGGAAGAAACAAGACCTGGAGCCTGATATGAGCACTGCACCACTGGCCGGATTGAAAATCCTCAGCCTCGCGGAACAATTCCCCGGACCCTACGCGACGATGCTTCTGTCGGATATGGGTGCCGAGGTGATCATGGTCGAACGGCCCGGCGTCGGCGATCCCGCGCGGCAGTTTCCGCCGCTTTTTCGGGCGCTCAACCGGGGCAAGCGCAGCGTGGCGCTCGATCTGAAATCCGCGGAGGGGATCGCGCGGTTTCGTGAGATGGTCAGCAAATCCGATGTCATCGTCGAAGGCTTTCGCCCCGGCAAGCTGGCAGCACTTGGCGCCGGGTTCGAGGACATGCGCAAGATCAATCCGCGGCTGGTCTATGTGTCGATCTCGGGATACGGGCAAGACGGCCCCTATCGCGACAGGGCGGGGCATGACCTCAGCTATGAAGGCGTCGGTGGTCTTCTGGCCGATCAGGCCGAGGCCGGGCAACCGGGGCCGGTGCCGAGCCTGCCGCTTGCGGATATCGGCGCCGCGCTGTTTGCGGCGATCGCGATCCTCTCGGCTGTGGTATCCAGCCAGCGGACGGGGCAGGGCCGTTACGTCGATGTCTCGATGTCGGATGCGGTGGTCTCGATGCTCACGGCCTTCCTTGTGCCCGCGGCCAATGGCACGCCGCTGGGCGAGTTCATCTCTGAGCCGGGCTATGGCGTGTTCACCTGCAAGGACGGCAAACTGCTGACGCTGTCCATCGCGCATGAGGACTGGTTCTGGCATCCGTTCTGCGAGGCGATCGACAAACCGGACCTCGCCGGGATGAAAAGCCGCGACCGTGTCACGCGCAAGGACGAGTTGCGGGAGGAGATTGCGGCGGTTCTTGTCGGCAAGACGCGCGCGGACTGGGGCGGTCTCTTTGACAAGGCCGGCGTACCCTGGGGCCCTGTCAATTCGCTGGCCGAGGCCATGAACGATCCGCATGTGCGCGCCCGCCGGTTGCTGCGCACCATCGCGCACGATGGCGGCAAGACAGAGACTTTTCTGGTCCAACCCCTGAAATTCGACGGTTTCGAAACCGAGATTTCGGGGCTGCCGCCGGAGATCGGCGCCGATAATAAACGCTTGTTCGAGGGCGGCCCCAATTGATTGCGACTGCCCATATTCGGCTCTAGCAAGCAAATGAATAACCGCCATTCACCGGATAGGTCTGGCCGGTGATCCAGCTTGCTGCATCCGAGCAAAGAAACAGGATCATGCCTGCCGCGTCTTCCGGCTCACCCAGCCGCCGGACTACATATTGCGAAAGCGCCCGCTTTTCGGTCTCCGCATCCGGGATCAGATCGGCGACCGCCGGGGTTCTGGTGCCGCCTAGGGCGACGCAGTTTGCGGTAACTCCGAACCGGCCACCGGCCTTTGCAATGGCGCGCATGAAGCCCGCCGCCCCGGCCTTGGCACCGGAATAGACCGCCAGGTGCGGCTCGCCCACCCGGCCTGCGTCGGAAATGACCGTCACGATGCGTCCGTAGCCACCCTTGACCATCATCGGCATGGCGTGGCGGGTGCAGTTCAGCACGCCATCGAAATTGGTGGCCATCCAGCGCCGCCATTCGGCGGGGTTTGATTCCCAGAACGGTACAAGATCGTCGAGCCGTGACGTCGGCCCGGCATTACCAGCATTATTGACCAGAATTTCCACGCTACCAAAGACGCGCTGCGCCTCGGAAAAGGCCGCGCCCACAGCATCGAAATCCGACACGTCAAAGGCCATCGGTAGCGCCTTTGCACCAGCCGCTTCCACTTCCGCCGCGACGCTTTCGGCCCGCGCGGCGTGGAAATCGTTGACCACAACGGCACCCGCGCCATGTTCGGCGAGATAAAGCGCGACCTGACGACCCACGCCTTGTCCGGCCCCGGTTACAAGTGCGGTATGACCCTTGATGTCCAGCAATTCAGTCATTGTATTTCCCCTCCTATCCGAGCCATCTCTTGCGGCGCCGATAATGCTTGATTTCGCGATAGCTCTTGCGTTCACCGGAGGCGGTGACACCAAGATAGAATTCTCTGATGTCTTCGTTGCCGGCGAGCTTGTGGGCGGGGCCATCCAAGACGATGCGCCCGTTTTCCATCACATAGGCGTAATCGGCGATCGACAGGGCGGCGGCGCTGTTTTGTTCAACAAGAAAGAAGGTCGTGCCTTCGCGCTTGAGCTGTTTGAGAACTTCGTAGACGTCACGGACCATCATCGGCGCCAGACCCAGCGACGGCTCGTCGATGGCGATGATCTTGGGCCTCGCCATCATGGCCCGGCCGATCAAAAGCAGTTGCTGCTCACCGCCGGACATGAACCCCGAGGTGCGGTTGCGCAGGTCCGCAAGACGCGGCATCAGACTGTAGACATGAGCCAGACGGTTTTTCAGTTCGGTGGAATTGGTCACCATATGCCCGCCGACAATCAGGTTCTGTTCCGATGTCAGGTGACGCAGCACGCGTCGGCCCTCCATCACATGGATAAGGCCATTCTTTACCACATTCGACGCTTCCATGTTCTGAATCGGCGTGCCGTTCAGGACGATCGAACCGGCGGACACGGTTCCGTCTTCGGATTTCAGAGTTCCGGAAATCGCCTTGAGCGTCGTGCTTTTCCCTGCCCCGTTTCCACCGAGAAGCGCAACACACTGACCCTCGCGCACGGTCATTGAGATCCCTTTGAGCGCCAGAATGACGTCGGAATAGGTCACTTCCACGTTATTGAGTTCGAGCATAACTTCGGGTCCGGATCCAGAGAAAGGGTCGGGCACCACGATCGCGGTGCCCGGGTTTTGTTCACCACTTGCTCAAATCGGGAACATCGACGCCGGTCGCCGCGATGGTGATCTTCCCGTCCTTAACCGTGCCCACGTTCACCTTGAGTCCTTTCAGAGGAAAGGGGGCTTCTGGGGTGAAAGTGAGACTCGGAAGGAAGCCATGGGTTTCCTCCGAGGTGATCGGCTTGGCAAAGAGCGCCTCGCGCACCAGCTCGCCCGTCAGACCTTCGGCACCGTTCTCCTCGATCGCGTGCTCGATCACGGCCACGGTATAGAGGGCCTGGGAAATCCCCATGGCCGTCACGACATTCCAGGGCGCCTTGAGCCCGTAATCCGAAACTAGGGTCTGGTAAAACTGCCGCGCTTCTGTGTCCTCATCGGCCGCGATCACCATGCCGTAGGCCTCAAAGTCGCCTTCAAGCTGCGCCAGCCCGCCAAGCGCTTTGCCCGAGGCAGGCAGCCCGTTATGCGAGCTCATCATGATCGGGATGTCGGCCCCGTTGGCCTGCAACCCGCGTTTCGCGGCGACCACGATCGAGGTGTTGGTCTGGATGATCACCGCTTCGGCCCCCGACCGCGCGACGCGACGCATTTGCGCGGTCAGGTCGGTCGGCTGCACGTCGGTATAGATGACCTCAACCAAATCGGCGGCCTCGGGATGCTCTTCGGCATAGACTTCGAGCCCCTTTCCCATATCGACATAGGCAGGGGATGCCTCGGAGGACAGGACCGCGAATTTTATGGGTTCGTCGCCGCCACGCTGTTCGCGCATCCAAGCCAGAAAGCCTGCGGCTTCATGCGAATAGGTCGGGCGCGGATTAAATATCCAGGAATCGGGCTGCCAGGCAAAGCCATAGGCGGCCGTGGCCATGAACATCGGGATCTTGTCTTCGGGTAAGCGTTCGGACAGGGCCGCCACGTCCGGCCCGCCAAGGCCGACCACGGCGATCGGCGCCAGCTCCGACTTGATTCCGGGCCACAGGCTGGCGACCTGTGCGGCATCATATCGGGTCTCGTAGTTCTTGTAGTTCAGCTTGACGCCGAGTTCCTTGCCGCTGGTCGCGTTCCACCAGTCGAAAACGACCTCCCGGCTTGAGGCCAAGATCGGCATGATGTCGGCATAGGGGCCAGAAAAGTCCGACAGAAGCGCAAGGTTATATGTGGTCTCCGCCTGTGCCTTCATTGGTAGCGCCGTGGCGAGCGCCAGCGTTCCGGCGGCCAGCAGCCCCCCAAGGCCCGATTTGCTGAGGTATGTCATTTTCATTCTCCTCCCAGGTTATAGACCGCCCCGAAATCAATAGGGGAACGGCCAGATACGATAAGACGATTTCAGGATATTCCAGCGGTGCATCACCCCCTTGGGTTCAAGGATCATGAACAAGGCAATCACGCCACCAAGAATGACGTTCATGCCCGCGAACACGATATCGCCTCCCAGAAACGAGACGGAATCGGCGATATTCGGGCCGACTGTGGCAATAACTTCCTGGATGGTGCGAATGACGAAGACACCGACCAGCGCCCCGACGATCGACCCCATTCCACCGACGATGATCATCGCCACGAAAAAGATGGAATGGAACAGGGTGAATTGATCGACCCCGACAAAGCGGATCATGTAGGCCCAGAGTGCCCCGCCGACGCCAGCATAGAAGGCGCCGATCAGAAAGGCATTCGCCTTGGTAGCCGCTACATTGATCCCCATGATGCCTGCGGCCACGTCATCGTCCCTGACCGCGATGAAGGCGCGACCGAAGCGCGACCGGATGATCCCGAACGCGCCTGCGATCATGATCGCGGCAACCGCAAGGTTCATGTAGAATTGCTGGGTCTCGGTGACGAAGCGCAGCCCGAATATCTCTGCTGCCGGCACGGTGACTCCATTTGAGCCACCTAGCCAGGAGGATGGCAGGTTCAGGACTGCAAAATGAAAGATGAACTGTGCCGCGAGAGTCGTCAGCGCCAGATAGAACCCCTTGATCCGAGTCGCCGTCAAACCGAAGAGAAAGCCGAACAGCGCAGCCGCGAACCCGGCCAACGGTATGGTCAACAGGAACGTGAGACCGGTCTTGGAGGCCAGTATCGAAGCGGTATAGGCGCCCACCCCCATGAATGCGGCCTGGCCCAGATTGATCTGGCCCGCATAGCCGGTGCAAATCTGGAGTCCGACGGCGATCACGGCGCTGATCAGCATCATGTTCAGCACGGCGATGATACGCCCGCTCACAAGATAGGGCATCGCCAGCATAACCACGAGGAACAGCGCCAGGCAAACCGCCTGCCAGCGCGTGCGCACGAGACGTCTGTCGGCGCGATAGCTTGTGGGAAAAATGCCGGAAGGATCCATGAATTAAACCCGCTCGATTGTGCGCCAGCCGAACAGACCCGTGGGCCGGATCAGCAGAATGGCAAGCATGATGATATAGGGCACGACACTGCCGAGCGAGCCGCCGATGATCGGATCGAGGTAGTTGGTGGTCAGGCTCTGGATTACACCGATGATGATTCCCGCCAGGACAAGTCCGCCGATCGACTCCAACCCGGCGAACAATGCAACCGGCAGTGCCGCAAAACCGATATCCGAGGCCAGAAAGGTCAGCGACTTGCCGCTGAGGAAGATCATCGCTCCTATCGTGGACAGGATTGCGCCGAGAATCCAGGCAAAGGCAATAGAGCCTTTCACCGAAATCCCCATCGAAGCAGCGACGACGTGATCTTCGGCCACTGCCGTCATCCGCAGGCCTGAACGGGTCCAGTTGAAGAACCAGGACAGGCCAACGGCGGCAACGATGGTGATGATCCCCCCGATAAGCAAGTTCATCGGAATCAGCATATCGCCGAGTAAGAGCGGCTTCAGCGGAAAGATGATCGGGAATGGCCGGACGGAAGCCCCAAACAGCAGCAGGACGACGCCACGCAGCAGGATCAGCAGGCCGACAGTCACCATCACCATCGAGAACACCGATTCACCGATCAGCTTGGTGAGGAAAATCCGTTCGATCAGATAGCCGACAAGACCCGCAAGAACCAAGGATAGCGGGATCGACAGCCACAGGCTCAGGCCGAGCTGCATGGTTGTGAACCAGACGATGAAACCGCCGATGATCACCAGTTCGCCCTGCGCGAAATTGAACACCTTGCTAGCGCGGTAGATCACGACGAACCCCATGGCCACCAGCGCGTAAAGCAGGCCGATCAAGGCCCCGGTGATGATGTCATTGATGAAATAGACCATTTTTGCCGACCTCCCTTAAATTTGCGACCGCCGCCCGGCAGCCTTCGATCCGCTCTCGACATCCGATACACGCACCTCGGCCCTGAGCACGCCCTGGCGGCCATCCTGATAAGTAACGGCAATCTCAAGGTCGATCTTGTCGGCACCGCTGTAAATAGCCTCGACGAGCGTGGCATACCGATCTTCCAGGAATGCGCGCCGGAGTTTCCGGCTGCGGGTCAGCTCGCCTTCGTCCGGGTCCAGTTCCTTGGGGAAATTCGCGAACCGCACGACCCGAGAACCTTCGGGCAGCAAGGCGTTGATGCGCGAAACCTCGCCTTTGATAAGGTCCAGAACCTCGGCTTTTTGCGACAGGTCGGTATAGGTCGAGAAGCTGATATTGTTCTCTTCGGCCCAGCGGCTGAGGACCTCCATGTCGATATTGATCAGCGCTCCGACAAAATCCCGGGTTTCGTCGCCCAGCGTCATAAGATCCTTGATGTAGGGGCTGTAGCGCAGCCGTGTTTCGATAAACTGCGGCGGATAACTGTGGCCGTTCGCTAGGCGGCGCATGTCCTTGACGCGGTCGTAGAATACCAGCTCTCCGTCATCGGTCATCGAAACCGCATCGCCGGTGGCATACCAACCGTCTTCGGTCAGCACCTCGGCGGTCTCGTCCGGTTTGCCATAATATCCGCCAAAGCCCGAGCCGCCGCGGACCTGCAACTCACTTTGCGGCGTTATGCGGTATTCCAACGGATCGCCATAAGCGGTATTGCTTTGCATCCAGCTGCCGCTTGTTTCCAGCTGATAACTTTCGCTGACATGCGCGGTCAGAAGGCCGATTTCGGTCGCGCCATAGACGTTGCGCAGCTTGACCCCCATGGCGTGGAACATGCGAAAGACTTCGGGGGCCATCAGAGCACCGCCGCTCATCGCATTTTTTGCCTTGCCAAGGCCCAAATTGTCGCGCAGGTGATGCAGCACCAGCGCCTCGGCAAAGGGAAGTCGCAGGCGCGAGGCGAGGCTGGGACTGCGCCCTTCCAAGCGTTCGACATAAACGTCACGGCCGACTTTCATACCCCAATTGTACATCAAGTTGCGGAACTTGCCCGCGCCCAACATCCGGGCCTGCACGATCGACGCAAGGTTTTCCCACTGGCGCGGACTGAACACCAGCGCGTCAACCGCCAGTTCGCGGATGTTGGTCAGCACATCTTCGGGGCCTTCGGGAAAATTGACGACCATGGGCGCGATCAAACCGATCGACAGGCCGAAAATCTGTTCCGTGACCCAGGCAGGCGAAATGTACGTCAAGTATTCGGTGCCTGGCGCGATTTCGATTGCCCCCATCACACGTGAGCAGTTGTCGAACAGGTAACGATAGCTGATGACAACGCCCTTCGGTTTTCCCGTGGTCCCGGAGGTATAGGACAGCAAGGCGGTATCGTCCGCCCGTCCGCGTTTGACGTGTTCTTCAAATCTGGCAGGCTCCTTGGCGTGAATCTGACGTCCTGCCGCGCTAAGGCTTTCAAATGAATGCAAAAGGGGATGATCATAGCTCCAAAGACCAGAATCATCCCAGTAAACGATCGCCAAGGCACCCGAGTACTTGCCCGCGATCTCGATGCATTTATCGACCTGCTCCTGATCCTGCGCCAGAAAAATCCGCGTTTGCGAGTCTTCGGCCAGATACAGGATCTCTTCGGCGTTCTGATCCGGATAGACGGACAGGACTTTGCCGCCCAATGACTGAACGGCGTATTCAGCCCAGAAATGTTCGGGTTCGTTTTCCCCGATCAACATGACGGATTCGCCCGCCGACAGGCCCAGGTTCTCCAACCCGAGAGCCAGGGCACGAACTCTGTCAATCACATCGGCCCAGGTGAATTCCCGCCAGATGCCCAGGCGCTTGTGGCGTTCGGCGAGGTTGTTCGGCATGGACGTTGCACGCGCGAGCAAAACCTGCGGCAGGGTTTCGCTGTGTGTCACTGCCGGGTCTGAAAAGACCATTGCTGTTCGTTGTTTTGTCATCCCGCTAACCCAGATATGCCTTGATCACAGCCGGGTTCTTCTGGATTTCTTCGGGCGTGCCTTCGGCGATGACCCGCCCGAAGTCCAGCACCACGATCCGGTCAGCAAGGTCCATAACAACGCCCATGTCGTGCTCGACCAGAACCACTGGAATCTTGCGCGCCTCGCGCACATCGAGAATGAAGCGCGCGAGGTCTTCTTTCTCTTCCGAGTTCATGCCAGCCATCGGTTCATCCATCAGCAGGATGGATGGTTCCTGCGCCAATGCGCGGCCCAGATCGACACGTTTGCGCAGCCCGTAGCCCAATGTGCCCACTGGCCGGTTGCGGATTGCTTCGATCTCCAGAAAGTCAATAATCTCTTCGGCGGCTTCGCGATGCTCTGATTCCTCCCGCATCACGAGCCCAAACTGGAAAAAGGCCTGGATCACATTCGATTTCATCAGCATGTGACGACCGATCATGATGTTTTCCACCACGGTCTGCCCGGCAAAGAGATGGGTGCCCTGAAACGTACGCGCCAGTCCGCGCCGGGCGATCTGGTCTACACGCAGGCCGGTAACGTCCTGCCCGGACAACTCGACACGGCCCTTCTGCGGACGATAGAAACCCGCAGTAACGTTCAGAAGTGATGTTTTTCCGGCACCGTTCGGACCGATGATCGCAAGCAATTCATCGTCGTTCACGGTAATGCTCACATCGTCGAGCGCCGTCACACCGCCAAATTTCAAAGTTGCACTGCGCACAGCAAGCGGCGATGTGACGATCCCCCCATTCGTGGTCATGACTCAGCCCGTGCCTTTTGCCGACAGCCCATGGAACGGCACATAACCTGACCGAACGGTGATCCGCAAGTGACGAGGTTTCCTCGCATTTTTCTCCTCCCACCTCTTATTTCAGAGGGCTGCTTGCCGGAGGTGCCAAGCCGCTTTCTGATACCTAACATATGTTAGAAAGTTAAATCAACAATTGAATCCGCCGCCAAGCAGAACCGCTCAGACAGTCGCGTATTCTGCGGTAAAGCTTCGAAGACCGGTTTGATCCTGGCACCAGACGGTTCCGGAGTTTTCGGCCCCTTCACTATGCAACTGCAATTCGCAGGGCAGGGTCAGCGGTGCCAGTCCCCGGAAAGAAAACCGGTGGGGCGACGACTTCAAGGCTTCCGCCGCCAGATTCAGAAGAAGCGTCGCCTGCAATGGGCCATGCACAACAAGCCCGGCATAGGCTTCGGTTTCGGTGGCGTAGACGTGGTCATAGTGGATGCGATGGGCATTGAACGTCAGCGCCGAATAGCGAAACAGCAGCACCGGATCCGGTGCAAGGCTCGATCTGAGCGTGGTGGGGTCAACCGCGGCAGGTGCGTTCTTGACCGGGCGGGGCACAGAAATCTCACGATAGACAATCGATTGCTTCTCCCGAATACAAAGCCGGCCGCCGCTCGAATACTCGTGTTCTACGGTCACAAAGACCAACGTTCCGCTGCGGCCCTGCTTGGCTGTTATATCCCCGATCACCGAGCGGCGGGTGACGGCTTCGCCGATCGTCAGCGGCGTGAAATGTGTAACATCGCCGCCGGCCCACATGCGGGCGGGCAGCGGGACAGGGGGCAGAAATCCACCCCTTGCGGCATGGCCATCGTCTGACAGGGCGGCAGCTGGCACGGTATCAAGGGCAATACACCAATGAACCCCCAGCGGGACATCACCTGCTCCGCCCCAAAGTTGCGGACCGAACGCGGCACGGAATTTGTCGATCAGACCGTGCGTCAGGACGTCTTCTTTGGTTTCAGTGCGTCCTAGCCAGGGTGCCAGCGCGTCAAGGTCGATCTCATTCATGGTCCCTGGCCTCAGAACGACCGCGGCATACCCAGGATATGCTCGCCGACATAGGACAGGATGAGGTTGGTCGAGATCGGGGCCACCTGATACAGTCGGGCCTCGCGGAACTTGCGCTCGACATCGTATTCGCGCGCAAAGCCGAAGCCGCCATGAGTCTGGATGCAGGCATTGGCCGCTTCCCAGCTGGCATCGGCGGCCAGTAGTTTTGCCATGTTCGCCTGTGCCCCGCAATCCTGCCCGGCGTCAAAGCGTCTTGCGGCCTCGAAGCGCATCAGGTTGGCGGCCTCGACGTTCACATAGGCCTTGGCGATAGGAAACTGCACGCCCTGATTCTGACCGATCGGGCGATCGAAGACAATACGCTCGCCGGCATAGGCGCGGGCCTTGTCCACAAACCAGTATCCGTCCCCGATACATTCCCCGGCGATCAGCGTGCGCTCGGCGTTGAGCCCGTCAAGAATGTGGTAAAATCCGCGGCCTTCGGTTCCGATCAGGTTCTCGGCGGGAATCTCCAGGTTGTCGAAGAACACTTCATTGGTTTCGTGGCCCGGCATGTTGGCGATGGGGCGCACCTCCATGCCATTGCCGATGGCCTCTTTCAGATCAACCATTAAGATCGACAGGCCCTGGGACTTCTTCTTGACATCTTTCAACGGTGTGGTGCGGGCCAGCAGGATCATCAGGTCCGAATGTTGAATGCGGCTGATCCAGACCTTCTGGCCGTTGATCACATAGCGGTCGCCCTTCCTGACCGCTGTAGTCTTGAGCTTGGTGGTGTCGGTCCCGGTCGTCGGCTCGGTCACGGCCATGGACTGCAGGCGCAGCGCGCCGCTGGCGATGGCGGGTAGGTATTTCTGCTTCTGCTCGTCCGAGCCGTGCCGCAGAAGCGTGCCCATGTTATACATCTGCCCATGGCAGTGGCCCGCGTTGCCACCGCAGCGGTTCACCTCTTCCATGATGATCGAGGCTTCGGTCAGACCCAGGCCCGATCCGCCGTATTCCTCGGGGATCATCGCGGCGAGCCAGCCCTCGCGGGTCAGCGCATCGACAAATTCCTCGGGGTAGGTTTCGTTCTCGCCGAACTTTCGATGATATTGCGGCGGGAACTGTGCACAAAGCGCGCGCAGGGCATCGCGCAGGTCGCCATGGGTGTCGGGGGCTGATGTCTGCATCGTTTATTTCGCTCCCGGTCCCGAGGTTTCAAGGATTTCCTGCTCGGCACGCTGCCACAGCTCATAGGAAATTGGGTTTTCGCTTTCCTCAAGGATATGGCCGACCAGCCCGATGGCCCGCGCCATCACCCCAAAGCCGCGCACGATCTTCCACGGAAAGCCGAATTCGCAGCAGATCGCGCCGATGGCACCGGTAGCGTTGATCGGCAGCATCTTGCCCGATCTCGCCTCGGCCACGCCCTGAATTTTCTGGATCAACTCGATGTATTGACCGGATTTGCCGTTCTCGGCTGCGATCTGGAACAGGCGCGGTGTGCGCGGATCGACCGGCTTGTGAACCGGGTGGCCCAGCCCCGGCACGATGGCCTTGCGGGCGTGGAACTTCTCAACCGTTTCCAGCGCTATGGCATCCAGATCGGCGCCGGTGCCGCGCCTGTCCTGCGGCAGCGCCTCGTAGAGCATTTTTGAGGCGCCCTCCATCGAGCCGACAAAAACCGTGCCCAGCCCGCACAGTCCCGCCGCCACCGCCGCCTGAAGCGATTCCGGTGCGCCCATATAAGTCATGCGCGCGGCCAGCGCCGAGGGCGTGATGCCATGCTCCACCAGGGTGATGATGATGGCGTTGAAGACCCGGCTTTCCTCTGGCGTGGCCTTGCGGCCCGTCAGTTGCAGAAAGGCGAGATCGCCTAGGTTCATGTGGCCCAGAATCTCGTTCGGCAGATCAAGGCCCCGCACGCAGATCTTGTCCGGCGTGCTCCAGGCGATGTTCGAGCTAATCTTTTCCTTGCGTTTTCCCATCAGACCGGATCCCACGAAAAGACGTCCGCCGACACTTCGAGCGGTGTGAACTGCGATCTGAGCGTGGGCATGGCGCGCTCGGCGATTTCATCCGCTGTCCAGCCCTCGCCGGAATGAACCGACCGCACCGGGCGGGGCTGGTTGAACAGGAAGATCTCGTTCTTGCGAACCGCAAAGACTTGTCCGGACACGTCAGCCGCGCGGTCGCTCATCAGGAAACAGGCCATCGGCGCAACTTTTGCAGGGGTCATCTGCTTGATCTTCTCGACCCGCGCCACCTGTTCCGGGGTGTCTGTCTTGATAGACGAGATCATCCGGCTCCAGGCGAAGGGCGCGATGCAGTTCGACCGCACGTTCCACCGCTTCAGGTCGAGCGCAATCGATTTCGACAAGGCGGCGATGCCCAATTTGGCAGACGCATAATTGGCCTGCGCCAGATTGCCGATCAGACCCGAGGTCGAGGTCATGTGAACCAGAGCGCCGCCTTCCTGTTCGCGGAAATAATCGGCGGCAGCGCGGCTGGTATTGAAGGCACCATAAAGATGGACCTTCACCACCGCATCGAAATCCTCGTATGTCATCTTGTGGAAAAACCCGTCGCGCAGGATGCCTGCGTTGTTGACCACCGCGTCAATGCGACCGAATTCCTTGACACCGGCCTCGATCATCGCACGCGCGGCCTCGGGGTCGGTGACCGAACCGCCATCGGCGATCGCATCACCTCCGGCGGCTTTGATCTCTGCGACGACGGCCTGAGCGGCGCTTTCGGTCTGGCCGGTGCCTTTCAGGGACGCCCCCAGATCATTGACTACCACCGCCGCCCCTTCGGACGCCGCCATCAGCGCGATATCGCGGCCGATACCGCCACCCGCGCCGGTGACCAGAACCACTTTTCCGTCAAGCGCCTTCGCCATCTTCATCCCTCCTCAGTTTGCCTTGCGGTACTTGTCGAGCCCGCCGGTATGCATGACCCGGCCCATGAGAGGCACGCCGATGATCTCTTCCGCCTTGACCGCCGCTGCGATCAGCTTGTCCAGATCAATGCCGGTTTCGATGCCAAGCTCGTGGCACAGGAACACCGCATCCTCAGTGCAGACATTTCCTGCGGCGCGGGCGTGGCCGTGGCCCGCGAAAGGACAGCCGCCAAGACCGGCGACCGAACTTTCGAACATGTCCACGCCCATCGACAGGGCGGCATGGAGATTGGCGATGCCAAGCCCGCGCGTGTCATGAATATGCATCCCGATGCGGGCACTGGGTGCCAGTTCCCGCAGCGCGCCGATCATTCGTTTGACAGCCTCGGGGTTGCCCCAGCCCATTGTATCGGCGATCACAAGGATCGGTACGGGGATGTCCTCTTCTTCGCACAGCTGAAGAACGAAGCGGAAATCGTCCAAGATGCGCTCTTGCGGGATGGGGCCTTCGAGGTTGCAGCCGAAGGCCGTCATCACATAGGCCGCGTCGATCGTATATCCCTCTTCCTTGTAAAGGCGAACCCAGTCGCGTTGTTTTTCCCGCATTTCCGCGGAGGAACAATTGTTGTTCGATTGGGCAAACGCCTCGGAAGGATATAACAGCAGGCGCGGGTCGATATCGACCTCATGCGCCGTCAGGGCCTTGCGAAACCCTTTGTCGTTCAGCCATAGTGACGTGTAATTCACGCCCGGCTTGCGCTTGATACGCTGGAACAACTCCCCGGTGTCCGCCATCTGCGGCACGTATTTCGGGCTGACAAAGCTGCCGACCTGAATGCGCTTCAGACCGGTGTCGCTGAGCATATCGATCAGTTCGATCCGCTGTTCGATCGGATAGATCTTCTTTTCGATCTGAAAGCCCTCGCGCGGGCCTTCCTCACGAAATTCGACGAATTTGGGAAAGTCGCTCATCTCATAGCTCCTCGGATGGCAGTATCTCGGCGATGACCTGGCCGCGATTGACCATGTCACCATTCGAGACGGATATCTTGCTGGCGGTACCGGCTGCGGCAGCGCGGATCGAGATTTCAAGTTTCATTGATTCCATGACCGCGATCACGTCGCCTGCGGCGACGGGTTGACCGTCGGTCACCTTGATCTCGACGATCATGCCGGTTAGCGGCGAGACCACGGCGCGATCCGCTGCCGCATCGCCGCCGGCAAAGGTCAGCGGCGTGGCCGGGCGAAAGATCAGCCGACCTTCGGGCGTGTCCATCTCAATCACCCCGGCGTGGAGCCGCGCGTCGATCAAAAGGACGGTATCGCCCTCGCTCAGGCGCCATCGACCCGGCGTGATTTCACGCGCGGTCAACATGGTAGCATCGCCGTTTTCCGAAATAACGGTGTATTTGTCACCCGGTTTGACAGGGCCGACGCGCAATTCCTCCGATGCACCGGCGGAATCGGTGAGCGTCACGCGCTGTCCCGCCTCAACCGCATCTCCACCCAGGCCAAGCCGCCAGCCGGTGAAGGTATCGCGGTTGCTCCAGGGATCCACGTCCGCATCGCGGCGCGACGTTGCCACGAACAGAATCGCGGCTGCCGCCTTCCACCGCTCGGGGCGGGTAAGGGGGGGCGGCTGTGTCAGCGCGTCAAGCTGGCCGTCGATCCAGCGCGTATGAACCTGCATCTGCCCGAATTCGGGGTTTCGCGCTAGCGCCGTCAGAAAGGCACGGTTAGTTTCCACACCCTCCACCGCGATATGGTCCAGCGCCGTCGCCAGCCGCGCCAAGGCGGTTTCCCGGTCGGGCGCGTGAACGATCAGCTTAGCGATCATCGGGTCGTAATAGGGCGTCACCGCGTCGCCTTCTTCGACACCGCTGTCGATCCGCAGGCCGCCGGGCAGGCTGAGCGTGGTCAGCGTGCCCGTCGAGGGGGCGAATTGCATGGCCGGGTCTTCGGCATAAAGCCGCGCCTCGACGGCGTGGCCGTTGATCCGCAGATCCTCCTGAACAAGCCCCAAGCCCGCGCCCTCCGCAATGCGCAGGTGCAACGCGACCAGGTCCAGCCCGGTGATCGCCTCTGTGACGGGGTGTTCCACCTGGATGCGCGGGTTCACCTCCAGAAAGAAATACTCGTCCCCCGCGACCAGAAATTCGACCGTGCCCAGGCCGCGATAATTGAGCGTTTCGCCCAGGCGCACCGCGTCATGCGCGATCTCGTCAAGAAGCGCGCGAGGCAAGCCCCAAGCCGGGGCCTCTTCGATGACCTTCTGGTGGCGGCGCTGAAGCGTGCAGTCGCGCTCGAACAGGTGCAGCACATGGCCCTTGCCGTCGCCCGCGATCTGCACCTCGACATGGCGTGCCTCGGGCAGGAAGCGTTCCAGCAGAAGGCCCTCGGAGCCAAAGGTGGACTTTGCTTCGCGCAGCGCGCCCTCGATGTCCTCCACAAGCGTGGCTTCAACCGTCACGAGCCGCTGCCCGCGCCCGCCGCCGCCGCCGACCGCCTTGAGCAGCACCGGTAGGCCCATCTTGCGCACTTCCTGTGCGATTTCCTGCGGGTTGGAGCGCGCGCCCTGGGCGCCCGAGACAACCGGAATGCCGGCAGCAACCGCCGCGTCCTTGGCGCTGGCCTTGTCGCCGAAGCGTTCCAGCGTTTCCGGTGTCGGCCCCATGAAGATCATGCCTGCGGCTTCGACCGCGCGGGCGAAATCTGCGTTCTCTGCCAGAAAGCCGTAACCGGGATGGATCGCATCGGCGCCGACGGATCTGGCGGCGGCGATGACTGCGTCGATCTTCAGATAGCTCTCGGATGCGGGACCGGCACCGATGCAGACAGATTTGCCGATCTCACGGACGTGAAGGGCGTTGGCGTCGGCCTGCGAATGCACGCCAACAGGGGTGATGCCGCTGGCCCGCGCGGTGCGTGCGATTCGGCAGGCGATTTCGCCGCGATTGGCGATAAGAAGCGTTTTGATTTTCATGGTTTGCGCCTCACATCCTGAACACGCCGAAATGCGTTTCGACCTTGGGCCTGCGCGAAGCGATGTCCAGCATCAGCGCCATGACGTCCCGGGTCTCGGCAGGCTCGATCACGCTGTCGATCCAGAGGTTGGAGGCGAAATTGTAGGCCCCCTGGAAATCTTCGTATTCCTTGCGGATTGGTGCCTTGAAGGTTTCCTCCTCCTCGGGTGTCCATTTCTTGCCTTGGCGTTCGTTGATCTGGGCGCGCACCTGCGCTAGCACGCTGGCGGCCTGTTCCGGCCCCATGATCGCGGACCGGCCCGTGGGCCAGGCGAACATCGCGTCCGGCTGGAACGGGCGGCCAAGCATGGCCAGGTAACCCGCCCCGTAAGAGCCGCCGGTGATGATGGTGAACTTCGGCACCCGCGCCGAAGACATGGCGGTGATCATCTTGGCGCCCGCCTTGGCAATGCCCATCTGCTCGACGTCGCGGCCGACCATGAAGCCGTTCACATCCGCGAGGAACAGCAGCGGGATATCGCGCTGGACGCAGAGATTGATGAAATGCGTAGCCTTCAGCGCGGCCTCGACAAAGAGCACGCCGGTGTTGGCCAGGATGCCGACCTCGTGGCCATGGATTCGGCCCCAGCCGGTCATGAGGGTGTCGCCGAAAAGTGGCTTGAACTCGTGAAAATCGCTGTCATCGACAAGGCGCGCAACAATCTCGCGGTTGTCGGTCGGCACCCTTGGGTCTCGGCTGACGACGCCATAGATCTCCTCGACCGGATAGGCGGGGGGGCGCGGCGACGTCGGCGTCTTGCGCGGCTGCGGTTTTTCGCCCAGGTGGCTGACGATTTCGCGGGTGATGGCCAGCGCGTGCGCGTCATCCTCGGCAAGATGGTCTGTCACGCCGGAAACGGACGAATGCATCTTGCCGCCGCCCAGCGTTTCGGCATCGACCTTTTCGCCGGTCGCAGCAAAGGTCAATTCTGGCCCGCCCAGATACATGAAGCCCTGACCGCGCACGATCACCACCTCGTCGCAAAGCGCCGGGATATAGGCGCCGCCCGCGGTGCAGGGCCCCATGACCACGGCGATCTGCGGTACGCCATCGCCCGACATGCCGATCTGTTGATGGAAGATTGAGCCGAACTGCCCCTCATCGGGAAAGATACTCGCCTGCTCCGGCAGAAACGCCCCGCCGGAATCGACCAGGGTGATCACCGGAAGACGGTTTTTCCAGGCGATTTTCTGCGCCCGGACGTGTTTGCGGCAGGTCATGCCGAAATAGGTGCCGCCCTTCACGGTAGCGTCATTGGCGATTATCATGCACTGACGTCCCTCGATCACGCCGATGCCGGTGATGATCCCTGCACCGGGTGGCACGCCTTCATATTTGTTCAGCCCGGCGAGTTCTCCGATTTCGAGAAAGGGCGTTCCCGGATCGATCAGCCGCTCGACCCGTTCGCGCGGCAGGATCTTGCCTTTGCTGACATGCCGTTCCCGCGCATTTTCCGGGCCGCCGACGCGTTGTAGCAGCCGAAGCGCATGCAGTTCGCCGACCTTTTCCCGGTAAAGCGCATCGTTTTTCCGGAAGTCGTCGGACCCGGTGTCGAGAAGGGATTTCATTTTCGTCATGGCAGGTCCGGGTACTTTCTGAGGACAAAGGCGACCTTAGCTGCGCCGGGTTTTTCAAACGTATCCGGCGCGACCAGGCGAATGTCGGCCCTGAAAACGAGGGCATCGCGCAAGCGCTGCTCAATCTTATTCTTGAGGGCGTTGTCATCAGATGGATCGCGACCGGGACCGCGTTCGACGATCACTTTCAGCGCGCCCTGAGTAGTGTGGCCTTCGAAATCTGCCACGATCCGCATGACACCATTGGTTTCGGGCACCATTTCTGTGATCACGCTGTTGATCGCCGAAGGAAACACATTGGCCCCGCGCACAATCAGCATGTCGTCGGTCCGACCGGTGCAACGGATCTTGGGGCCGGTGCGGCCGCAGGAGCACTCGGTGTCGATGACCTCAATATAATCGCCCGACCGGAACCGCACCAGCGGGCTTGCCCGCCGGCCGATCGCGGTATAGATCATCTCGCCCTCGGCGCCTTTTTTCCAAGGAATGATCTCGCCACTTTCGGGATTGAGCAGTTCGGTGATGATGTAGTCCATGTTGACCATATGCATGCCCGATTGCGCGTCGCATTCGGCCCAATAGGTCACGCCCAGATCGGTGCCCCCCAGCATCTCGGTGCATTTGGCACCCCAGGCCGCTTCGATCTTGGCGCGGATCGCCGGGATGCCGCCGCCCGGTTCGCCGCCCACGATCACCCGCTCGACGCCCAGCTCGCTGGCCTTGCAGCCAAGCACTTCCGGAGCCTTTTCGGCCAGATGCAGAACGAAGTTAGGTGCGCCGACGATACAGCGCGGGCGCGTGTCCGCACAAGCGCGCAGCAACCTTTCCGCGCCGCCATCAGCCCCCACCGGCACGTCGATCGCACCCATGTATTGCAGTCCCTGCATCACCGGGATGCCGCCGACAAAGCCCTTGGCCAGCGAAAACGCATGCAGCACCATGTCGCCGGGCCGCACGCCGTTGGCAAAGAAACAGCGCGCCGTCATCTCGTGCCACATCTCGGCGTCGGATTCGGTCAGGGCCACATATGCGGGGCTGCCGGTTGTCCCCGACGAGGCCTGCATCTGGATGATGTCGGCCATCGGCGCGGCGCGGTGCTTGCCGAAGGGCGGCTCTGCCGCGAGGCTTTCGCGAATCTCGGTCTTGTATGTGTAGGGCAGCTTTTGCAGGTCTTCGATGGTGCGGATATCGCCGAATTCCACACCGGCCTCGGCGAACTTCTCCTGATAGAAGGTCGAGTTCGCCTTGAGATAGGCCATTTGATCGCGCAGCCGCTCTTCCTGAATGCGGCGCACCTCCTCGAGCGGCGTGCCCTCGACTGGGTGCCAGAAGTGATCGTTTACCTTGTCGGCGGCATCCTCCCGCCGGAAGCGCATTCCATATTGCATATTATCCTCCATTCCCGGCCGGGCGATCAATAGGACCGCGGCAGACCCATGACCTTTTCGCCGATGAAGCTGAGGCACAGCTCGCGGTTCACGGGTGCCGTACGCAACAGGCGCACCAGCGGATACATCTCGTAGAGTCCGGTATCCTCGGTGAAACCCGATCCGCCATGCGCCTGCAGTGCGGCGTCCACCGCTTCGATCCCGGCTTCGGCGGCGAAGTATTTGGCCATGTTCGACGAGGCCCCCGCGGGCAGCTTGTTGTCGAACTCCCACGCTGCGCGACGGGTCATCAGGCTGGCCATTTCAATGGCGGTGTAGGCCTTGGCCATCGGGTGCTGCACACCCTGGTGCGCCCCGATGGGTTGACCGAAGACATTGCGTTCGGACGCATAGGCCACACCTTTGTTCAGGGCGAAGCGGCCGATGCCGCAGCATAGTGCGGCCAGGATGATGCGCTCGGGGTTGAGGCTGTCGAACAGGATGGAAAACCCTTCGTCCACTTCGCCGACCACGTCCTCGGGACCCAGATCCACCTCGTCGAAAAACAGGGTCCACTGTTCTTCGGGCAAGGGGATCGAGATCTTCACCCGTTGTTGCGCGACGCCCTTCTTTTTCAGGTCCACGGCAAAAAGGGTGAACCCGTCGGTCTTGCGGCTGACCTCGGTGTGCGGCTTGGTCCGCGCCACAACCAGGCAATAGTCGGACACATCGGCCCCGGTGATGAAGGTCTTTTCCCCCGTCAGGCTGAACCGGTTGCCCCGGCGCTTGGCCAGCGTGGTGGACTTCATCGTGTTCGACCCGGCCCCCGGTTCGGTGATCGCGAAACAGAACTGGATTTCGCCCCGGCAGGCGGCTGGAAGCAGCTCTTTCTTGTGGAACTCGGTGCCGTGGCTGGCGATATGGGCCAGCGACATGGTCGGGCCGACCACCATCATCAGCAGCGGAATGCCGTGATTGGCCGTGCCTTCCATGAACAGGGCCATCTCGGTCATGCCAAGCCCGGCACCGCCGTATTCTTCGGGAACCATGATGCCCAGAAAGCCGTCATCGGCAATCTTTTGGAACATGTCCCTGGGAAATTCATGTTTCCGGGCATGCCGCAGCCAATAATCGTTGTCGAATTCTTGCGCCAACTGACCGCCGTATTCGTAGATCTGGCGTTGTTCGTCGTTCAAAGTGAATTCCATGTTTTCCTCAAGTCTTGAATTCGGGGGCGCGCCGGTTCTCGAATGCGTCGAGCCCCTCGGCCACGTCATCACTGGGCAGCGCGCGCACGGCGGCGTCACGCTCCAGCCGCATTTGCTGGTCGATGCCCAGGTCCGCACCTTCCCGTGCCAGCCGCTTCATCTCGGCGATACCGGGACGCGACCGGGTCGCGATCTTTTGGCAGTATTCCAGCGCGGACTTGTGCAGATCCGCTTCCGGCACGATGTAATTGACCAAACCCGCCTCTTTGGCCTCCTCGGCCTTCAGCCAGCGAGCCGAAAACATCAAGTCAAGCGCCCGGCGTTGTCCCATCAGCCGCGTCAGCCGCTGCGAACCGCCCCAACCGGGTATCAGACCAAATTGCGCATGCTGATCGCCGAACTGCGCCGTTTCGGCTCCGAAACACACGTCACATGCTAGCATTAGTTCGACCCCGCCGGCCAAACACAAGCCCTGCACTGCCACTACGACAGGGAGGGAGGAGGATTCGAGTGCGCGCAGGTTGTTCATGCCAAAGGCGATGAAATGGTCCAGCGCGGCGGGATCGTTCAGTTTGCCCTTCACCTCAGTCAGATCGGCTCCGGTGCAAAAATGTTTGCCCTGTGCCCGGATCAGGATCGACCGAACATTCCGTTCGGCCTCGAACCTGGCGCGCGCGTTCGAAATGCATTCATGCACCTTGAGCGACAAGCAATTGAACTTCTCTGGTCGAGCCAGCTCGATGATGCCGACGCTACCTTCGATGGTTACGGCGACGGGAGCGCTCATTTCGCTACTCCCTTCGCCTTCTTGTCATACTGCAGCGCCAGCCGCCCGACCTTCTCGCGGGCAATCACCAGCTTCTGGATCTGCGCGGTGCCGTCGCCAATCTGCAGACCGAGCACGTCGTTGTAACGCTGATGATGGGGCAGGTCGGTGGTGTATCCGTAATGCCCGTGCAGGATCAGACACTGGTGAATGATCTCGCAGGCGGTCTTGGGCAGATACCACTTGCACATCGCCGCCTCGGAGGTATGGGGCAGGCCCCGGTCGCGCAGGTCTAGTGTGTAGTAGCAAAGCTGCCGCATCATGGTAAGTTGCGTCTCGGCCTCTGCCAGCGGGAAGCTGACGCCCTGATATTGCACGATGGGGGCGCCGAACGCCTCGCGTTCCCGGACATAGGCCCAGGTTTCGTCCACCGATGCCTGTGCCGCGCCCAGGCATTCCAGTCCTATCAGCGCGCGGGAATAGTCGAACCCCGCCATGATCGTGCCGAAAGCGCGGTCCTGTTCGGCCATCATGCTTTCGGCCGGCACAAACACATCGTCGAAAAACACTGATCCGCGTCCGACCGGCTTGGTGCCGATGTCGTCGAAATGGGTACGCTTGATGCCCTCCTGGTTCAGATCGACAAAAAACGCGCTGACCCCGCGTGAGCCGCCGTCCGGATCGCCGGTACGCGCAAAGACTACCGCCGCATCGGCTTGGGATGCAAAGCTCATCGAGGTCTTCTCGCCGTTCAGCCGCCAGCCGTTGCCGGACTTCGTGGCCTTGAGGATCAGGTTCGCCGCGTCCGAACCGCCGCGCGGTTCGGTCAGGCCCAAGCCAATGACGGCCTCCCCCGAGACTACCTTGGGCACCCATTCCGAAGCGATCTCCTGGGAAGCATGCTTGGCCACCATCCCCCCCATGAGAGAGCCGAGGAGCTGAACATAGCTTGCGTTGAAATCGGCATAGGCGATTTCCTCGACGATCAGCCCGGAAGTAACCGAACTTTCGCCAAGTCCGCCGAATTCCTCCGGCAGATCGGCACCAATTAGTCCAAGCGCGCCCATGTCGCGGATCAGCGCTCGGTCAAACGTGTGGCCGCTTGCGCGCTCCTGATAGCTGGGCGCCAGTTTTTCAGTGGCGAATCTCTTGGCGGTTTCGCGAAACGCCTTTTGATCCTCTGTTGGCTGGAATTGCATCGGCGCTCCTCCCCGTGACCGAAATATACTCTTCCCAAAAATCTAACGAATGTTAGAATATAGTTCAAGCAAAGATTTGAGGAGGATGTTCACAATGGGAAACACGCAAAGGGAAAGCTTCGGAAACCTGCTTTCGCCCATCCGCGCAGGCACACACATGGTGCGAAACCGGATCATCATGGGGTCGATGCACACACGGCTGGAAACCGAGCCCGATGGCATTTCCAAACAGATCGCGTTCTACGCTGAACGGGCCCGGGGGGAGGCGGCGATTCTGGTCACCGGAGGGTTTTCTCCCAATGCCGAGGGGCTGTTCGATCCGGAAGGTCCGCGAATCGACGACCCGGACGAGGCCATGCACCTGCGTCCGATCTGCGAGGCGGTACAAGCCGAAGGCAGCCTGTTCTGCGCGCAGTTGCTTCATGCCGGACGCTACGCAAAGATCGAGGGCTGCGTGGCGCCATCACCGATTCGCGCGCCGATCAACCGTTTCATCCCGCGTGAGATGACCGACGCCGATATTCGCCGCACCATTGCGGATTTCGCCAAAGCCGCAGCCAACGCCCAGGCCGCGGGGTTCGATGGCGTCGAGATCATGGGTTCCGAAGGATACCTCATCAATGAATTCACTGTCACGCATACCAACAAGCGTGAAGACGACTGGGGCGGCAGCGCCGAGAACCGACATCGCTTTCCGGTCGAGATCGTGCGCGCCGTGCGAGACCAATGCGGGCCGGATTTCCTTGTCATCTACCGAATTTCGGCGGCTGATCTGGTCGAGGGCGGCGCGCCCGCCGATGAAATTGCGGCACTGGCGCGCAAGATCGAGGCGGCGGGGGCGGATATTCTGAACACCGGCATCGGTTGGCACGAAGCGCGCGTGCCGACGATTGCTTATCCGGTTCCGCGAGGTGCCTGGCGGCAGGCGGCGGCCAATGTGAAGGCCGCAGTGTCCATTCCTGTGGTCGCCTCGAACCGGATCAACACGCCCGCAATGGCCGAGGACATCCTTGCCTCTGGCGAGGCAGACATGATCTCGATGGCCCGGCCCTTTCTGGCCGACCCGCATTTCGTCAAGAAGGTGCGCGAGGGCCGCGCGGACGAGATCAACACCTGCATCGCCTGCAACCAAGCCTGTCTGGATTTTATCTTTTCCGACCGGCCGGTGAGCTGTCTGGTCAACCCTCGGGCAGGCCGCGAAACCGAATTCCGGGACACGCCGACAGATTCACCCCGGAAGGTGGCGGTTGTCGGCGGCGGCGCCGCGGGCATGGCCACGGCGGCCGAGGCGGCACGGCTGGGCCATGTCGTCACCTTGTTCGAAGCCCATGACAGGCTGGGCGGCCAATTGAACCTGGCGCGTGCGGCGCCGGGCAAGGACGAGTTCGACGAAACCCTGCGCTATTATTCCGGCCAGATGCACAAACACGGCGTCACGCTGCGCCTGGGGCAGCGGGCCGGTCTGGATGATCTGACCGGTTTCGACCATGTAGTGATCGCCACAGGGGTCACGCCGCGCATTCCCGATCTGCCGGGCGTGGACCATCCGAGCGTTGCCACCTATGCCGAGATCCTGTCCGGCGAACGTGCTGCGGGTGACAACGTCGTGGTGATGGGGGCAGGCGGCATCGGCCATGACGTGGCCGAATTCCTCGTGACCGGATCGGCAGAGGTCCACAGCACCAACGCATTCTGCGAGACATGGGGCGTAGACCCGACATTCGCCGCGTCGGGCGGTCTTGCGGGCGATCCGCTGGCACCGAAACCTTCGCGTCGCAAGGTGGTCATGCTTCAGCGAAAAACCTCGAAACCGGGGGCAGGGCTTGGCGTCTCCACGGGCTGGATCCTGCGCAACGCGCTGCGCAAACACGGGGTCGAGGCCATGGGCGGCGTGGTCTATGACCGTATCGACGACGCGGGGCTGCATATCCTCATGGACGGAAAGCCAAAGGTCATCGCCGCCGATACGATCGTGCTGTGCACCGGGCAGGAGCCAGAGCGGGCGCTGGCCGAGGCCCTCGCCGGGCGCGGAGTCACCGTCACGATGATCGGCGGGGCAAAAGAGGCGGCGGAGCTTGACGCGCTGCGCGCCATTGATGAAGGGGTGCGTTTGGCGCAGGGTCTTTGAATTGGCATGAGGGGAGGATGCGATGCAGCCAGAGGTTTTTCGCGCAGGACGCACCGATCTGTACTCGATCTTTCGAAGCCGCGCGCAGGACAGTGCCAGGGTTCTTGCCGTCGAGGACGGTCGCAAACGGCAGACCTACGCCGAGTTGCTGGAGCGGGTTGATCGTCTGGCCGCCGTCTTTCTGGCGAGAGGCGTCACGCCCGGAGACAGGATCGCGATCCTGTCCCACAACCGGGCGGAATATCTTGAAACCGAACTGGCCGCTTGCGCCGGATGAACTGCGGCATTGCATCGACCTGGTCGAGCCGGTTCTGGCGCTGGTCGAACCCGGCCTGCGCGGCGCGTATCATGCGGTCTCCGCTACCCGATGCATGGAGATCGGGCCGGATCTGGACGCGGCCATCGCTGGGGCCAAACCAGATCCGCGCACCGGAACCCTGGTGGAGGATCCCGAGGCCGGGCTGACGATCCTTTACACATCGGGGACGACAGGCCGACCCAAGGGGGCGCTGATCAGCCACCGCGCCCATATCGCTAGATCCATGGTCTTCGCGGCGCAACTGGCGCTCGATCCCGGCGACGGCTTCATCGCCTGGGCGCCCATGTTTCACATGGCGTCCACCGATCATGCGCTGGCGACGATCTTGCGCGGCGGCACGGTGGTGATGGTGGACGGGTTGCAACCTGCCGTCATCAATGAGGCGCTGTCACGCCACAGGATCGGCTGGTTCGTGATGATGCCGGGCGCGTTGGATGCCTTCATCGCCGAGCGGCGCGCCAACCCGCTGCCGGTGAAAGGGATCAAGGTCTGCGGCGCGATGGCTGATCTGGTGCCTCCACATCAGATCGCGGAGTTGACCAGCCTTCTGGACACGCCCTTCCTGAATTCCTTCGGGGCGACCGAAACCGGCTTGCCGCCTGGCACCGCGGGTCTGATCGCGCCCGGTGTCATACCCGAAAAACTGTCCAAACGGATCAGCGCATTCTGCGAGGTCCGGCTGGTTGACCCTGAAGACCGCGACGTTCCCGACGGAACGCCCGGTGAAATGGCGATGCGCGGCCCGACGCTGTTCTCTGGCTACTGGAACGCCAACGCCACCAATGCCCGAGACTTTCGCAACGGGTTCTTCCACATGGGCGATCTGTTCCGGCGCAATCCCGATGGCACGATCGACTTTGTGGACAGGGTTAAATACCTGATCAAGACCGGCGGCGAGAACGTCTATCCGGCGGAAATCGAGCGCGTGCTTCTGGCGCATCCGTCTGTTGTCGAAGCGGCGGTGGTGCGGGCGTTCGACGCGAAATGGGGCGAAGCCCCGGTGGCCTTTGTCGCCTGCGGCAATGACCGACCGGATGCGGATGCGCTGATGAATTTGTGCCGCGAAAGTCTGGCAGGCTACAAACGCCCGCGCGAGCTGCATTTCATCGCATTCGACGATTTCCCCAGATCGACCAGCGGAAAGGTCCAGCGGCATGTCCTCGAAGCCCGGTTGAAGGTCTGACCCTCGCCCGGTGCCCGGCCCCGGTCGTCACCCCGCCACGCCCGTCCGCCCCACCAGCGCCATCAGCGTCGCGGTCATCGTCGCGACCAGCTTTTCCTGTCCTCCCTTGGTGGCATAGGCGCGTGCCTCGCAGATGGTCAGGTTCCTTCCCGGTTTCACCACGTCGGCAACGAAGCGAAACCGTTCGCCGTCCGCCGGGTTGAGCAGGTTGATCTTGAATTCCACCGTCAACACCGCGGCATCGGCGGGCATCAGCGAAAAACCGGCATAGCCGCACGCACTGTCGAGCGCGGTCGAAACGACTCCGGCATGCAGAAACCCATGCTGTTGGGTGAAATCAGCACTGTGGGCCATCTCTAGGACGATATGTCCGGGGGTAAGATCGGCAATCCTGATCCCAAGCGTGCGCATCACATTCTGTCGATTGAAACTGTCGCGTACGCGTGCGTCATAGGCAGGATTTTTCGGTTCGAATGGCGTCATGGCGTGCTGCCCTCCTGAATTTCATTCATTGATGACCAAGATTAGCCGATCCTTGAGGCGCGCATCTTGTAGCGAACGGCCAAAACCGCACTGTGCCGCCTGTAAGCGAAGTGCGCGGGGTGGTTTTCCTGCAAAGGCACGGCAGGCGGCGGACATATGAGGTTGATCGTAATATCCGGCATCCAGCGCCAGATCTGTCAGGGACACGGTCTGCGTCGCGAGTTGTCCAAGCAACCTCCGAAAGCGCCGTGAGGCAGCGAGTCGCCGTCGTGACACGCTGGTTTCCTCTCGGACCTTACGTCGTTCCGTCCGGGCACTGCACAGCCCGGGTGACGCGGCAAAACGCAGACACTTTGCAAGTTCGTCGAGCATAGTGACCAACAACGGCAGCGCCTCGTCGCTCTGCTGAACGCGCGCCAGAGCTGAAGCCAACGGTTTCAGTTCCTCGGCCTCGGGCAAACGCTCCGGTCTTGACGACAGCCGTAGCCCGGCCACGACACCATGGAATGGCATTAGGCGGGGCGTGAAACCCGGGCGCGGTGGTGCCATCGATCCGCGCGCCCCGCCGCTGTCGTCGCACGTTATCGAAAGGGTAAAGAGGTCGGTCGCGAACCGCCCGCTTCCACGTCCGCTCAGTACACCCATATCGCGGAACACAAAAAGATGGTTGATCTGGGACGCTGCGTTCAGGGGCGGCGCCATTTCAAGATAAAGCGGCGCCGCCGCCAGGTCACTGGACGAACGCATCCCGGTTCTCAGCGATGAAATCGGTAAATCGACGGGCCGGGCGGCCCAACACGTCGCTGACCGTTGTCTCGATGCCGGCAAGGTAGCCCTTGGGCGCTATGGAGGCCAGTTCGACCATGGCTCCGGCGACCTCATCCTGCATCCCGCCAGCCACCATGGCCGCTTTCGCATCCTCGGCCGACAGGGGGGCACAGGTGACATTTCGCCCTGTCACTTCGGACAAAAGGGCTGCGATGTCATCGCCGGTTAGCGCTTCGGGGCCGGTCAGCCCAAGACCCTTGCCCTCAAATCCCGGGGCGGTCAGTGTCTCGGCGGCGACATCCGCGATGTCGCGGGCGTGGATCCAGGCTACAGGGCCGCCCAGATCATCGTGGTACACCCCGTTCTTGCCAATGTTGCTGGTCTGCCAGAACAGGTTCTGCATGAAATAGGTCGGCTGGACGAACGTCCAGTCAAGCCCGCTCTGCTTCAGCAGCTCCTGGGTTTCGGAGTGCCACTTTCCAAAAGTCAGCCCCGCCTTGGGCGACGCACCCAGCCCGGTGGCCAGAACGACATGGCGCACGCCCGCGGCCTTGGCGGCCTCGATCACGTTCGCCTTCCACTGGCGCATGTCCAGATGGGCAGGCGTGACCAGGTATATCTTTTCTGCCCCGTTACAGGCCCGCGCCAGCGCGGCGGGATCGGTGAAACTCGCGACGACGGCCTCGCATCCCTTGGCCTTCAGAGCGTCCAGACTTGCGGGGTTGCTGGTGACAGCGCGCACGGTCGCGCCCTTGGTCAGAAGCGTGTCGACAAGGGGGGCGCCGGTGGTGCCGGTGGCTCCGAAAACGGTGATCATGTCTTATCCTTTCGCAGGTCTGCAATGGGCTGGATTGTTTTCGGGTTGCTGATCGACGACAGATCGCCCGGATTCTCGCCAAGGAAGGCCGCGCGCACGATCCGGCGCATCGTCTTCATGGTGCGGGTCTTGGGCAATGCCTCGACGAAATGGATCTCGCGCGGGCGGAAGGGTTTCGACACGACCTCGCCCACCCGGTCCTTGAGCCGTTCGACAAGCGTCGCATTGGGCGACACCCCCGGCGCCGCGACGCAAATACAGACCACGGCCACCCCCTTGATATCGTCGGGCGCGGCGATGGCGGCGGCGTCCACCACCTCGCCGGTCCCGGTCAGCGCCGCCTCGATCTCGGGCGGGCCGATGCGTTTACCGGCGATGTTCAGCGTGTCGTCCGAGCGGCCGAGGATATACCAGGTGCCGTCAGGGTCGCGGCGCACCCAGTCGCCGTGCCGCCAGATGCCGGGATAGGTGGACCAGTAGGTTTCGAGATACCGCTCGCGGTCGCCCCAGATCGCCGGGGTCAGCCCCAGAGGCGGCTGGGTCACGACCAGTTCGCCCACCTCGCCCGGCGCGGCCTCGTGGCCATCCTCGCGCAGTACGCGCGCGCCCACACCCAGGGCCTGGGCCGAAAAACCGCCCTGCTTGATTTCGTGCAGCACAGTTGAGGTCAGGATCGCGCCGAACAGTTCGGTTCCACCGGAAATGTTCAGCGGCACAGCGCGGCGTCGGCAGATATGGTCGAGTTGCCAGAGCCAGGCCTCTTCCGTCCAGGGCTCGCCGGTCGAGGCGACGATGCGCAGGCGTGCCAAGTCATAGGCCAAAAGTGGCTCGGGGCTTTGCGTCATGAATTGCCGCACCAGCGTGGGGGCAACGCCGATGTGGGTCACCTGCATCTCGGACGCAATGCGCAACAGCCTGAAGGGATCGCCAGGGATAGAGGGCGCGCCCTCGGCCAGCACCAGCGTGGCGCCGGACAGCAGCACCGATAGCAGGGTGAGCGGCCCCATCACCCAGCCCATGTCGGTCATCCACAGGTGGCGGTCATCGCGTTTCATGTCGAGGCACAGCAGGATATCCGCCGTTGCCTTGGCCTGCACCCCGAGATGGGTATGCACAACGCCCTTGGGCCGGCCTGTCGTGCCCGAGGTATAGGCGATGAGGAAAGGGTCCTCGGCCTTGACGGCAACCGCTGCGAAATCCGGGTCGGCGGCGCCCAAAGCTTCGGTCCAGTCGAGATCGCGGGCCGGATCGGCCACCGCGCCGCCGAACCGCCGCAGGCTGAACACGGTATGAACGGAAGGCACCTCGGTCAGGGCTTCGGCCAGCACCGCCTCCATCCAGACCGGCTTGCCGCGTCTGGGTGAGGCATCCGCCGTCAGCACCGCCACGGCACCCGCATCCTTCAGGCGCGATATGATCGCATGCGGCGCAAAGCCGGAAAACAGCGGCACCGCGACCGCGCCCAGCCGGGCAATACCTAGCAGCGCAGCCTCGATTTCGGGGATCATCGGCATGTAGATGCCCACCGCCTGACCAGGCTGCACCCCGCGCGCGTCAAGGGCCGAGGCGACGCGGGCGACTTCGGCGGAAAGTTCGGAATAGGTCCATCGGCGGCGGCTTCCGTCTTCGCCGACCCAGTCAATCGCAGTCTTTTCGCCAAGACCTTCGTGAATTCGTGCGTCGAGACAGGTTTCCGTCAGATTCAGAGTGGCTCCGACAGCCCATCTGATCGATTCAGGCCCATCGGAAATATCCCGCAGCACCGTGTGCGGCTTGCCGAACCGTATACCGGCATGGTCAATGATCCGGCCCCAGAACCAATCCGGCTCCTCAGTGGCGCGGCGGACAAGATCCTCGTAACTGTCAATGCCGCAGTCTTTCAGAAAAGCGGTCAGCGTGCTTAATCGCTGAATGTCAGAGTCTGGCTGAAACATCCGCCACCTTTCTACAAGGAAAAAGGGCCGCGCATTTGGCGCGGCCAGTCGGGGAGGTAACCCTGGACACGGCGTGACGGCAATACCTTGTGACAGGCACTCCCGCCCACGGTCAACCGTGCATCGACAAGCCGCCGGAAACCGAGATCACCTGGCCGGTGATGAAACCGGCGTCGTCGGACGACAGGAAGCAGATGATGCCAGGATAATCCGTCGGCTGCGCCAGACGCTTCATCGGAATCGCCCGCTTGAGACCCTCGGCGATCTTTTGACCGGCCTCGCCCTCGGCAACCTGAGCAAACAGCGGCGTATCGGTCGGGCCGGGGGCGACAGCGTTCAACTGAATGCCCTTGCGCGCCAGTTCCCGCGCCACGGTTTTGGTGAACGAGATGATGCCGCCCTTGCAAGCCGAATAAACGGCTTCGCCCGAAGACCCGACACGACCGGCGTCGGAGGCGATGTTGACCACGCGGCCCCCGCCGTTATTGACCATGCCGGGCAACACCGCGTGGTGCATGTTCAGCGGACCATAAAGGTTGATGTCGATGACCTTTTTCCACAGATCCGCATCGCTGTCGAGGAACGGTTTTATCACATCCCAGCCGGCGTTGTTCACCAGCACGTCGATCGGGCCACCAGCCTCGAACGCGGCCACAGCCTTGTCCACCTCAGCCCGGTCGGTGATGTCCACCCTGTAAGCTTGGGCTTTTCCTCCGCCGCTCTGGATCAGACGGGCCGTTTCCTGCGCGCCGCCTTCATTCATGTCGAAGATCGCAACCTCGGCACCTTCTTCGCCGAAACGTTCGCACACCGCGCGCCCGATTCCGCTGCCGCCACCCGTCACGATGACACGTTTTCCATTTAATCCTCGCATATGGATGTCCTCCTCTTCCGCTAACACCTTCGCAAAGAACTTGATTCGAGGCGTCCTTTCGTACATTCTAACGCTTGTTAGATTTATTGCAATGGACATCCTTATGGGCGACAAGTATCGGTCGCGGATGATGCGAGGACTCGATGTGGTCGATAAAATCGAAGATGACCTGAGCAAGTCCGAAAGGACGCGGGGGGACGTCCTCGCTACGGCTGCCCGACTTTTTCGGCACGATGGCTTTTACGCGACGACGATGCGCGACATTGCCCATGGATCAGGGATAGAAGCCGGAAGCATCTACTATCATTTCCAATCCAAGGACCAGATTTTGAGCGAGGTTCTCGAACTTGGTGTGCGGCAGCTTTACGAGAAGGTCTGCGAAATCGTCCGCGCGACAAAGCAGCGCCCCGAAGAATTTCGCAAGACCTTCGCTTTGCTTATCGAAACCCACCTGACCTATCTTCTGACCGACAGCGACTTCACTTCCGCCAATATCCGGAACTATCCGATGCTGTCGGATGAAGCGCGCGCCCCACACCGTGAGTTGCGTGCCTCCTATGCCGGGGTATGGAGCAGCTTTCTGCAGGATGCCAAAGACTATGGCACCCTGAGAAACGACATTTCCGTTACGGCGATCCGGCAGTTCATATTGAGCGCCATGAACTGGACCGTCGAATGGTATAAAATGGACCAGTATCCGGTTCATATCCTCGCAGAACGTATGAGCAAACTGATACTTGACGGTATGTGTCCCAGTCACCGGGCTGACGTAGACGGCCAGAAGGCGGGCGACGTAGCCGCTTCTGTTGAAGAGCAAGACACCATCGGCAAGGCCGCAAAAACCCGCGCCGAAATCCTGAGGGCCGCGGCGCGCGTTCTTAGAGACAAAGGGTACAAGGCGACCACGCTAAGACAGATCGCGGATGAAGCGGATATGAAGGCGGGCAGCGTCTATTACCATTTCAAATCCAAAGACGCGATAGTGGACGAGGTTCTGAACGCCGGCTTGAGCGATTTGCTATCTGGGGTCACCGCAGCAGTCCAAGAATTTCATGCGCCAATCGACCATCATGCTAGGATCGCAACTGCGATTTGGACGCATTTACATTTTCTCTTCAAGGCAAGCGAATTCACGTCTGCGAACATCAGAAGCTATGGGATGCTGCCCAATCATTTAAGGAAGAGACACAGGGATATTCGTCATGAGTATGGGCATCTCTGGGACAGGGTTCTTCGCGAAGCGCAAGAGGCCGATGCCATAAGATCTGACATCAAGATTGTCCCTCTGCGCCAGGTGATGTTGGGCGCCTTGAACTGGACGGTGGAATGGTTTGATCCCAACAAGGAGGGAAGCTCGGGGTATCTTTCATTGTCTGAGTTCTCTGGCATGCTCATCAAGCTGCTTCTTGAAGGGATCTGCGACAGGGAGAACGTCGCGCGAGCCTGATGAGCGCAGCCATTGCGATCAAACCAGAAGGAAGTGGTACAGCCCTTCCGCAACCGCCTTTTCCCGGTCCGTCTGCCACGTGATCACGCTGACGCTCGCCATCCGCTTGCCCTTGCGGGTAACATTAGCACGGGCATAAAGCGATCCCTTCACGCCAGGTCGGAGGTAATCGACGGTCAGATTGATCGGCTTTGCCGGAACGTCCGCGAAATCGGGATGAACTGCGATAGCGGCGGTCGCTTCCATGAAGCTCGCGATGATCCCGCCATGGTAGTAGTCCATGACTGGGTTTCCGATGTGGCGTTCTACAAAGGTCATCTCGGTTTCGGCGTGGCAGCTGTCCACGCTCTGAACCTCGAAGTTGAGAAAACGGAAGAACGGCACGCGGGATACATTTGCATTGACGGCTTGCAAGTTGATCACGATGGCTCTCCTTTTTCCAACGCGTCAAACAGGCTGGAGTCTCCACGGGTCAATGCGAATGATGCGACTCCACGTGCAATTTCCGCATTCTCATGGCCATCAAACCAGATACTGCCCGAATTGAAGGCGATATGGCGGGTTTCCCGAAAACAATGCGCGCGAACGATGACGTCCGCGCGCGATCGAGCGGGCCGCAGGTAATCAACCCTAAGGTCAAGAGTGGCCATGGTGCTGACGCCCTCGATTGCCACAAAGTTTGCAAGACCGAACACACTGTCCAGCAGAGCCGTCAGGATGCCACCATGAAGCCGCGTTTGATCCGCGTCGACGCAAAACTCCGGATTGAACGGCATCCGAACTCGAACGCCTTCGGTCGAGACCTCTTCGATCTGGAGTGCCATATGCTTTATCAGACCCTTGCCGCGCGCATTCCACATCTGCGCGATCTGCTCCATCTTCCTCTTGGTGATATCGGACATGTGATCTTCCTTTAGCGACCCGTGAAATTCGGTTTTCGTTTTTCGATAAAGGCAGCGACCGCCTCGTGGTGGTCTTCAGTCTGATGCATGAGCGCTTGATAGGCCGCCGCGGAATTCAGGAAATCTGGTAGATCCATCCGTTCGGCATTGCGCATCAGACGCTTTGCGATCCGCACCGCGCGCGGCGGCTTCGATGCGATGACGGCGGCGCGTTCGCGGGTGCGGTCCATCAATTTCTCATGCGGCACGACCTCCAGCACCATTCCCATTTCCAGGGCCTCGGCGGCATCGATCATGCGGCCCGAGAAGGTCAGATCGGCAGCTTTCTGATGGCCCAGACGGCGCAGCATGAACCAGCTGCCCGCATCGCCCGGAATGATTCCGAGGTTCAAAAAGACTTCGCCGAACCGCGCCTTGTCCGAGGCGACGCGCATGTCGCACATCATCGTCAGGTCGCATCCCGCGCCGACCGCCGCGCCGTTGACCGCGGCGATGGTAGGAACGTCGAGATTGTAGAGCGCCAGAGGCAGCCGCTGCACCCCATCGACATAGCTCTGCGCCGCCGCAAGCGGTTCCTTGCGAAAGATGCTGTCGGGATCGTTCATCTCCTTGATGTCGCCGCCGGCGCAGAAGGCCGGATCGGCACCGGTCAGGATCATGACGCTGACCTGCGGGTCGGCCTGCACTTTTGCAAACGCGTCCAGAAGCGCGGCGATCATGTCGTTTCCGGTGATCGGGTTGCGACGTTCCGGATCGTTCAGCGTGACCGTGGCTATCCTGTCGGAAATTTCCAGAACGACGGGGGGGTTACTCATTTTTTCCATCTCCTCGTTCGCGTTTCTCGAACATGTCAGGGTTTATCATGTCACGGGCATCGTGACCCATGTGCAGGGTTTCCCCGCCGTCTACATAGATGTCTTCGCCGGTCATGAAATTCCCCAATTTGGATGCGAGGAAAATGATCGTCCCGGCGATGTCCTCCGCCGCGCCCATCCGGTTCAGGACCGAGCGGTTGAGCTGTTTCCAGCGCTCCGTCGGAATGGGATAGCGGCCAAGCGCCTCTGTCTTGATCGTTCCCGGCGCAACGCAGTTCAGACGGATCCCGTATTCGCCCCATTCGGCGGCCAAGGTCTTCATCATGCCCGTCACGCCGGCGCGCGCGGCGACGGTATGGGTGAACCCGGTGAGCGCGGTGCGCGCTGAAATCGCAGTCACGAAGACGATGGAGCCGCCGTTTTCATACATGAAATGATCGGCCACGGCGCGTGTCATCTGCCACGATCCTATCAGGTTGTTGCGGATCACAGCCTCGAAGCCCTTGTTGGTGATGTCGCGCGCGGCTGCGATATACTGGCCGCCCGCGTTGTTCACCAGAACATCAAGCCGCCCGTAATGGTCCTTGATGCGCCCCATCGCTATTTCGATACTGTCCGCGTCACGGGTGTCGCCTGGCACGACAAAGGCCTCGCCACCCGCCGCGCGGATCATCTCGGCGGTCTCCTCCAGCGGCCCTTCGCGGCGCGCGAATAGGGCCAGCCTGGCCCCGCAGGAGGCCATTTCCAGCGCCGTTGCCCGGCCCATCCCCGAGCCGGATCCGGTGACCAGAGCCACCTGGCCCGCCATGAGATCCGGCGCGTAACGCCGTGCTTTTTCTTCGCTCATGTTCTGCCCCCTCAGTTTTTAAGCAGTTCGCCGGCGATGATCAGCTTGCGCACCTCCTGGGTGCCCGCGCCGACCTCCAGCACACGTCCGGTGCGGTAGAGGCGGTTCACTTCGGTATCACGCATGTAGCCCGACCCCCCGTGGATCTGCACCGCCTTGTCCAGCACGAAGGACGTCGCCGCGGCGGTCTTGAAGATCGCCGCAGCGGTCAGCTTGTGAATTTCGCCGCGCCCGCCTTCGCCCTCTTCCAGCCCCTCACACATGGCGGCCGTCTTCAGCGACAGGCTGCGCGCCGCCTCGATCTGGGTATACATGTCGGCCAGCATCGCCTGCACCATCTGGAAACTGGCGATCGGTTTGCCGAACTGCTGGCGCGTCTTGGCGTAATCGATGGAAATATCCAGCGCCCGCTGCGCAATCCCCAGGGCATTGAAGCAGACGATGGCGCGCTCCAGATCCAGCCCCGACATTGTCACCGCAACGCCGCCGTCCAGCTTGCCGACCATGTTCTTCGCGGGCACCCGGCAATCCTCGAACACCAGCTCACCCGTGGGCGAGCCGCGAAAACCCATCTTGTTGAGCTTCTGCGCCACCTTGAAGCCGGGCGTGTCAGTTTCGACGATGAAGGCGGAAATGCCCTTGGCGCCCTTTTCGGGCGAGGTCTTGGCATAGACCAGCACCAAGTCGGCAATCGGCCCGTTGGTGATATATATCTTGGTGCCATTCAGGATATAGTCATCGCCATCCTTCTTCGCCGTGGTCCGCATCGAGCCGAGCGCATCCGACCCGGCGCCCGGTTCGGTCAGGCCAAGCGCGCCCACCAGCGTGCCGTTGCACAGGCCGGGCAGATACTTGCGGCGCAGATCGTCATTGGCGTTTCGGTAGATGTTGTTGACGCACAGGTTGTCATGCGCGACATGGGTCAACCCGATGGCCGCCGAGGCGCGCGACAGCTGTTCGGTGATGATGCAGGCCGAGGTGAAGTCGAGCCCCGCGCCGCCGAATTCCGGCGGTACGTTGAGGCCGAGATAGCCCATCTCTCCCAGCTTGGGAAAGACCGAAGGCGGCAGGTCGTCGGTGTCGTCCATTTCCGCGTTCAGGTGGTGGAACTCGGAAAAGAAGAACTTTCCGGCCTGATCGGCCAATGCCTGCTGTTCGTCCGTCATGAAATGTGTTGGCAGATTGATGTCGTTGCGCAGTTGCTTGTTCATGGTCTCGTCCCCCTCAGGCGCGCAAAAGTTCTTCGGCGATGATGATCTTGCGCACTTCGCTGGTGCCCGCGCCGATCTCCAGCAACTTGTTGGCGCGGAACAGCCGGTTAATCTCGGTGTCCTGCATGTAGCCCGAGCCGCCGTGGATGTGGCAGGCTTCGGTGACGGCCTTGTTAAAGGCCTCGCCTGCGTAAAGGCAGGCGGCCGCGGTCAGCTTGTGGATCTCGCCGCGACCCCCAGCACCCTTCGGCAAGCCGACACAGGCCGCCAGGGCACGATAACTGAAGGCGCGAGCGGTTTCGACCTCGGTGTAGATCTCGGCCAGTTTCGACTGCATCATCTGGAAGCTGGCGATCGGCTTGCCGAATTGTTCGCGCATCTTCGCGTATTCCAGACCCAGTTCAAGCGCACGTTCGGCCATGCCGACGCAGACCGAAGCGACCATCGCGCGTTCCAGATCAAGCCCGCTCATCACCACTGCAACGCCAGAGTTTTCGACCCCCAACATGGCTGATGCCGGAACGCGGCAATCCTCGAACACCAGCTCGCCCGTAGGTGAGCCGCGAAAACCCATCTTGTCTAGTTTCTGCGCCACCTTGAACCCGGGATTGTCGGTTTCGATGATGAAGGCCGAAATGCCCTTGGCGCCTTTGGATTTGTCGGTCTTGGCATAGAGCAGGATCACATCGGCAATGGGACCGTTGGTGATGTAGATCTTCGAGCCGTTGATGACATAGTCGTCGCCGTCGCGCCGGGCGGTGGTGGCCATGGAGCCAAGCGCATCGGATCCCGCGCCGGGCTCGGTCAGCCCGAGCCCGCCGACCAGATCGCCCGAACACAACCCCGGCACATATTTTTTCACCTGCGCTTCGGAGCCGTTGCGCAGCAGGTTGTTCAGGCACAGGTTGTCATGTGCACCATGCGACAGGCCGACGGCGGGGTTCCACTTCGAAATCACCTCAGACACCAACGCCTGGGTAAACTCGTTCTGGCCCGATCCGCCCAAAGCCTCCGGGGCCGTGATCCCCAGAAGACCAAGTTCGCCCATCTGCTTGAAAAGATCGTCAGGCCACCAATCCTCTTGGTCCATGCGTGCCTGTAGCGGGTGAAGCACCTCGCGCGACACCCGATCAACATGATCAACGATCTGGCGCTGCTCATCGGTCAGCGAATAATTCGCCCTGATGGCCGCCAGATCAGCCATGGCAAGTTCATTCTGACTGGTCATACTTTTTCCTCCCGAACAAAATGTCATCTACAGCGTTGACCAAAATCAAACACATGTTAGAAAATAGTTCAAGGCAAGCTTTTCGCGACCTGACGTTGCAGGCAAGTTCGGCCAGAAAACGGGGGATATCTTGGAAATGGTGGAGAATGTCGTTCGTTCGCAGTCGCGGGGGTATGAGGTGCGCATCACGATCTGCCGCCCTGACAGTCGAAATGCCCTGAACCGCGAAGTGGCAGAGGGTCTGATTGCCGCAATTCTGGCGGCCGAGGCCGACGCGGAATGCCGGGTGATCGTCCTGACCGGCGAGGGCGAGCGTGCCTTCTGCGCTGGCGGCGACATCAAGGCGGGTGCCGAAGGTGGCCCATTTGTTCAGGACCCGGCCTATCCGGACCATTTCGCCGGGCAATTGTTCGAAACCATACAAGCCTGCCGAAAGCCAACCATCGCGCGCATCAACGGTGTGGCCATGGGCGCGGGCGCGGGCATCATCTGTGCCTGCGATCTGGCCGTGATGGTCGATCATGCCCGAATCGGAACGCCTGAAGTGAAGGTGGGTCTGTTTCCGATGACTATCGTTCCGCCAATGATCCGCATGTTGCCCCGGCGCAGATTGATGGAGATGTTCATCACCGGCGTTCCTCTGACCGCCGAGGAGTCCTTGCGCTATGATCTGGTCAACCATGTGACAGATACTGCCGGGCTGGATGACAAGGTTGCGGAGTTGGTCGCGCAGATTGCCGCGCAGTCGCCTACCGCGATCCGGCTGGGAAAATACGCCTGCCACGCGATGGAAGACATGACCTATGCGCAGCAGATGCGCTTTGCCGAAACCCTGTTGCCACGAGTTGCGCAGACAGAAGATGCGCGCGAGGGCTTTGCCGCCTTCATTGCGAAACGCAAACCTGAATGGACAGGCCGCTGATCAAGCGGAGAGGAGAAGCACATGTCGGATCGAAAACTGCGTATCGGATGCGCATCGGGATTCTGGGGCGATACGCCTGAAGCGATCGGTCAGCTGGTCTCCAAAGGCGAGATCGACTATCTGGTGTTCGACTATCTGGCCGAGGTGACGATGTCGCTGATGGCGCGAGCCCGCGCCAAGTCGCCCGATGCGGGTTATGCGCCGGATTTCGTCAAGGCGCTGGCACCCTGGTTGTCGGAAATCAAGGCCAAGGGGATGAAGGTCGTTGCCAATGCCGGGGGTGTGAACCCGCGTGGCTGCCGCGATGCGCTGGCTAAAGTCGCCGCCGAGGCCGGGATAGATGTGTCCATCGGTGTTGTGCTGGGCGATGATTTGTCGGCGCGGGCCGACGATATCCGCGCCGGTGGTCAGACGGAGATGTTCTCGGGCGTCGCGTTTCCAGACGATATCTGGAGCATGAACGCCTATCTGGGCGCCCGCCCCATCGCGGCGGCGCTGGATGCCGGAGCCGACATCGTGATCACAGGGCGCTGTGCAGACAGCGCAGTGGCGCTCGGCCCGCTGATGCATGAATTTGGCTGGGGCGACGATGATTGGGACAAGCTCAGCCAGGGATCGTTGGCGGGCCATTTGATCGAGTGCGGCCCCCAGGGGACCGGTGGCAACTTCACCGACTGGCAGGACGTACCGGGCTGGGACGACATGGGGATGCCCATCGTCGAAGTGTCGGAAGACGGCAGTTTTGTCATGACCAAAACACCAGAGACGGGCGGGCTGGTTGTGCCGGGTTCGGTCGGTGAACAGATGCTCTATGAAATCGGCGATCCGCGCGCCTACCTGCTGCCCGACGTGATCTGCGACTGGTCGCAGGTCACGCTGGACCAGGTCGGGCCGGATCGGGTGTTGGTCAAAGGCGGCAAGGGTCTCGGGCGTACCGGCAGCTACAAGGTGTCGGCGACCCATGCCGATGGCTGGCGCGCGGTTTCCTCCCTGACCCTGGCGGCCATCAACGCGCCGGCCAAGGGCAAGCGCGTGGCCGAGGCCATCGTTACCCGTTGCCGCCGGATCTTCCGTGAAAGAAACCTGTCCGATTTCCGGCAGGTCAGCGTCGAAGTGCTGGGGGCAGAGGCGGCTTACGGCGCCAACGCGCGGGCGCAGACCCGCGAGGTGGTGATCAAGATCGGCGTGACGCACGACGACCGCGCCGCGCTCAACATCTTCGCCGGCGAGATCGCACCGATGGCCATCTCGACTGCGCAGGGGCTGACCGGGTTCTTTGCCGGGCGGCCCAAGGTGCAGCCGGTGGTACGCCTGTTCTCGTTCCTGCAGGACAAGGCCGACACCCCCGTCGCAGTCGAGGTCGACGGCCAGGATGTTCCCGTCACCGTGGCCACCAGGCCAGTCCACCTCGATCCGCCTGCCGCACCGCCCGCAGAGAGCCGCGAGCCCGGTCCGGACGCGGTCAAGGTGCGCCTCGTCGATCTGGCCTGGGGACGGTCGGGCGACAAGGGGGATATCGCCAATATCGGTATCCTGGCGCGCAAGCCAGACTACCTGCCTTTTATCCGGTCGGCTCTCAGCGAAGAGGTGGTAAAAGACTATTTCTCCCATGTCTGCGAAGGCAAGGTCGAGCGGTTCGACCTGCCGGGAAGCCATTCGCTGAATTTCCTGCTGCACGAATCGCTGGGCGGGGGCGGCATCGCCTCGGTCCGCATCGATCCGCAAGGCAAGGGGTTTGCCCAGATGCTGCTGGATATCGAAATTCCCGTGCCGGCCGACCTGGCCGCGCGCGACGGGCTGAACACCCCGGACCCGAACAAGAGGGTAATACCATGACTATTTCAAAACTCCTGGTCGCCAATCGGGGTGAAATCGCGGCGCGCGTGTTGCGCACCGCCAAGGCCCGCGGCCTTGCGACGGCTGTGTTGCGCCACGTCGCCGAACAAGATGGGCCGGCCCATCTGATCGCGGATGAGGTTGTGATGATCGACGGCCCGACGCCTGTAGCGGCCTATCTCGATATTCCGCAGATCGTTGCGGCCGCAAGAAAGATCGGCGCGGATGCGGTGCATCCCGGCTACGGCTTTCTGTCGGAGAATGCCGGTTTCGTCGCGGCGCTGGAAGAGGCCGGTGTGACATTTGTCGGCCCGACCTCCGAGACCATCGACCTGATGGGCGACAAGGTCCGCGCGCGCGCCTTTGTCGAGGCGCGCGGCTTTCCGGTTGCCCCCTCGGCGATCGAGGATGACGATCCGGCGAGTTTTGTCGAACGCGCCCGCACCCTGGGCTATCCGCTGCTGATCAAGCCTTCGGCGGGGGGCGGCGGCAAGGGCATGCGCATCGTGCGCGAGGACAGCACGTTGGAGACCGAGATCGCCACCGCGCGCCGCGAGGGCGAGCGGTATTTCGGCGACGGTCGTCTCTTCGTCGAACGCTATATCGAACGTCCGCGCCATATCGAGGTGCAGGTGATGGGCGACGGGCAGGGCAACGTGGTCCATTTCTGGGAGCGCGAATGCTCGATCCAGCGCCGGTTCCAGAAGATCATCGAGGAAACGCCCTCGCCCGCGCTTTCGCCCGAACAACGGGACGAGATCTGCGAAACCGCCGCCAGAATTGCGCGCGCCGTCAACTATCGGGGTGCCGGAACCGTCGAGTTCATCTATGCGCAGGACGGGGCCTTCTACTTTCTCGAAATGAACACCCGCCTTCAGGTCGAACATCCGGTGACCGAGATGGTCACGGGCTTCGATCTGGTCGCCGAGCAGTTGCGTATCGCGGCGGGCGAGGGGCTGAGCGCGGCGCAGGCCGATATTCCGCAGACCGGCCATTCGATTGAGCTGCGCATCTGTGCCGAGGACGCGACGGCCGATTTCCGCCCCGCGATCGGGGATATCCTGCTGCTGGACGAACCCCACGGTGAGGGTATCCGTGTGGACAGTGGCATTCGGGACGGCGGCAAGGTCACGACCGATTTCGACCCGATGCTGTCCAAACTGATCGTGCATGGGGCAGATCGCGCACAGGCCATCGCCCGTGCGCGGAACGCCGTGCAGAATTACGTCATCCTCGGGGTGACGACCAACACCGGCTATCTGGACGCGATCCTTGCACATCCCGATTTTGCGTCGGGCGATGTTTCAACCGGGTTTCTAGCCGAACAGGCGGATGTGCTGACCGCGCCGGGCGAGGATGTATCCACCCTGCTTATGGCGGCGGCGGCCCTGTCTGATCAACGTCTGGTGACCGATGTGATGCAGATACCCGAAATGCACCGCAAGATGGGCGGGTGGAGAAACTGATGCGCAGAATATTCATGATCGCCAGCCATGAGGCCGAATGCTGGCTAACCCATGATGGCAGCCGCTTTGTCCTGAACATGCCAGATGGCGCAGTTCCCTGCCAACTGGACCCGACCGGGGCGCCGGGCGCACATGTGCTGCGGACCGGGGGGCGGGCGCATGAGTTGCGGCTGGCGGTCGGGTCGGAATCTACCTTCATACATTTGAACGGGCGCACCTTCGAGGTTGGGAGGGTCGATCCCGACGACCGGCTTGCCGGCAGGCAGGGCGCTGCAGGGGGTGATCGACTGTTGGCGCCGATGCCGGGGGTCGTCGTTTCGGTGGCGGTTAAGCCCGGAGACACCGTTACAGAAGGCCAGCCGCTTCTGGTCATCGAAAGCATGAAGCTTGAAACCACCCTGACCGCGCCGCGCGACGGTGTGGTTGCCGAAATGCCTTTTACCGCGGGTGACAGTTTCGGCCTAAAGGCCGTCCTTGCCCAGCTGACCCCGCAGGAGGAGTGACAATGCGCCGGATCGAAAGCCACATCGACACCAATGCCGCCGACTACAAGGCCAATTTTGCCGCCATGTCCGAACGGCTGAAGGAGTTTCACGCTCGCCAGCACGCGGCGCGTTTCGAGCGGCCCCAACGGGACATCGACCGCTTGGCACGCCAGAACAAACTGGGCGTGCGCGAGCGGTTGAAGCTGCTGCTCGATCCGGGCACGCCGTTTCTTGAATTCTCGACGCTGGCCGCCTGCCGCGAATATGATGGCGCCGTGCCCGGTGCCGCCGTGGTGACGGGCATCGGCATCGTGCAGGGCCGCGAGGTGGCCATCCACGCCAACGATGCGAGCGTCAAGGGTGGTGCCTGGTATCCGCATACCGTCAAAAAGATCGTGCGGCTTCTGGATGTCGCGCTTGAGAACCATTTGCCGGTCGTCCATATCTGCGATAGCGCCGGGGGCTTCCTGCCGCTGCAACACGGCGTGTTTCCCGACCGCTATCTGGGCGGGCGGGTGTTTCGCAACCAGGTCAAGCTGAGCCAGGCCAATATCCCGCAGATTGCCATCGTTGGCGGGCATTGCACCGCGGGCGGCGCCTATGTGCCGACGCTGAGCGATTACAACATCATCATCGAGGGCACCGGGGCGATCTTTCTGGGCGGTCCGCCACTGGTCAAGGCGGCCACCGGCGAAGAGGTCGGCGTGCAGGAACTTGGCGGCGCGGTGATGCACACCTCTGTCTCGGGGACGGGAGATTATCGCGCCGCCACAGAACAGCACGCCTTTGCACTGGCGCGCGAGATTGTCAGTCAGTGGAAGCGTATGCCAAAAACCATCATCGAAACGGCGGCGCATGAGGAGCCCTATTACGATCCCAAGGAACTTTACGGGATCATCCCCAAGGACCGGAAGACCCAGTTCGACATGCGCGAGGTTCTTGCCCGAATCGTGGACGGTTCGCGGTTTCACGAATACCAGCCGGATTACGGAACCACGATGATTTGCGGTTTTGCCCACATCTGGGGCTACAAAGTGGGCATCCTCGCCAACAACGGGGTGCTGTTCAACGACAGCTCGCTTAAAGCGGCGCATTTCATGCAGCTATGCAACCAGAACCGTACGCCACTGGTCTTTTTTCAGAACATCACCGGCTACATGGTCGGCCGCGAATACGAGGAACGCGGCATCGCCAAGGACGGCGCCAAGATGCTGATGGCGCAGGGCGGCTCGGTCGTGCCCAAGTTCACCGTGATTGCCAATGCGTCCTACGGGGCCGGCAATTACGGCATGTGCGGGCGGGCCTGGGATGCGCGCACGCTGTTCATGTGGCCGCAGGCGGAAATCGGCGTAATGGGGGCGGATCAGGCCGCCAACACCATGGCCGACGTCAAGATCCGGCAGCTTGAACGCGAAGGCAAGCAACTGACCGAAGTGGAAATCGCCGCGATCCGTGACCCGGTGCTGGAGAAGTTCCGGCGCGATGTCGAGGCCTATACCTCGACCTCGGAATTGTGGGATGACGGCATTCTCGACCCGGCGGACACGCGCAACGCGCTCGGCATGTCGATCTCGGCTGCGCTGAACGCGCCGATCGACGATCCGCATTACGGGATATTCCGGCTGTGACGGCTTGAAGGGCAGGGCGGCACACTGGATTACGGAGTTGCCGTCCCGCGTCAAGGCGATGCCAACGGGGGCTTTTGAGGCACGCGGGAACCCTGACCTGTCCGGTTTGCCGGACAGGTCAGGATGGCTTCTGCCGCGCCTCCTGAATGGATACGACGTCGGAGGCGGCCATATGCGGCCTGTCGGTCTCTACCGCCTTCAGCGGCTCGACGGGCTTCAATCCGGCCAGACAGTCGCGCGCGAGTTGCTGATACTCGGCAGTTCCGCGTGTTTTCCAAGCGACTTCCTTCTCGGTGACGTCGCGGATTACCCTTGCCGGCGATCCGACCACCATCGAGCGCGGTGGAACTATCGTTTCGCCCCGCACGAACGCCTGCGCGCCGACGATTGATTCCGCACCAAGCTCTACGCCATCCATGATGACGGCATTCATCCCGACCAGGGCGTTCCGACCCACTGTGCAACCGTGCAGGATCGCGCCGTGGCCGATATGACCGTCGGATTCAACGATCGCGTCGCGACCGGGAAAGGAATGGATGATACAATTGTCCTGCACATTGGCCCCGTCGCCAATCACGATCCTGCCGAAGTCGCCCCGCAGGCTTGCTCCGGGTCCGATATAGCATCCATGACCCAGGATGACATTTCCGATCAGAACCGCCTGAGGATGGACATATGTATCCTCGGGCACAACGGGCACGAACCCTTTGAATTCGTAACAATACGCCATTATCTCTCCTTTTGGTGGGTTGGGTACCACTGGTTACCGGAACCAGACGTCAGACGTTTATCGACAGTCATGCCGGGACCCGAACGCCTGAATGGTGCTGGCTTGCGGAACGCGCGGTCAGGAAAATCAGTCATGTGTTGGCAAATGACGCAGGCTCCCTACATCACGGTTTAGCTATGTTGACAGTTATCAAGGTTGAGCGCTAAAATCAAACATGTGTTAGAAATTGACATGGCTTACCGTTCACGATGGCCGGGCCAAGCATGGGAGAGAGAGAAATGAGAGACAAAGCCTATGTCGTCGGCGTCGGGATGGTCCCATTTCAGAAGCCAGGAAAATCCGAAAGCTATGATGTGATGGCTGCTGCGGCCACCCGTGCCGCGCTTGCCGATGCGGGGCTGGATTATGACAAGGTTCAGCAGGCCTATGTGGGATATGTCTATGGTGACAGCACCAGCGGCCAGCGGGCTTTGTATCACGTCGGCATGACCGGGATACCGGTTCTGAATGTGAACAACAACTGCTCGACCGGTTCGTCGGCCCTGTTCCTGGCCCGTCAGGCAGTTGAAAGCGGTGCGGTGGAATGTGCTCTGGCGCTTGGCTTCGAGCAGATGCAGCCTGGCGCAATCGTCGCGATGTTCCACGATCGGGTCAGCCCCTTCACGTCCTTCGACGCCGAGACCGACGTGCTGGTGGGCAACACGGAGATTCCGCTGGCGCTGCGCTATTTCGGCGGCGCGGGCAAAGCGCATATGGAAGAGTTCGGAACTACGCTGGAAACCTTCGCGAAAATCCGCGCCAAAGCCAGTCGGCATGCGTCCAGGAACCCGGTGGCGCTGTTCCGGCAGGAAGTGACGCCGGAAGAAGTGATGGCGGCACAGGTCGTCTGGCCCGGCGTCATGACAAAGCTGATGGCTTGCCCACCGACCTGTGGCGCGGCTGCGGCAATCGTGTGCTCCAAGGCCTTCGCCGACAAGCACGGTCTGGACAGCTCGGTGCGCATTGCCGCTCAGGCCATGACGACGGACGGCCCGGAAACCTTCGGCGCGCATGACATGCGCGAGGTCGTCGGCTATTCGATGGCCAAACGCGCCGCCGATCAGGTCTATGAGGCGGCGGGCATCGGCCCTCAGGATGTGGACGTGGTCGAACTGCATGACTGTTTCGCCCATAACGAGCTGATCACCTACGAGGCGCTTGGGCTTTGCCGCCGCGGTGATGCGGCAAAATTCGTCGATGACGGCGACAACACCTATGGCGGCAAATTCGTGACCAATCCGTCGGGCGGGCTGTTGTCCAAGGGGCATCCGCTGGGGGCGACCGGCCTGGCGCAATGCACCGAACTGGTTCAGCAGTTGCGCGGGCAGGCAGATGCAAGGCAGGTGGAAGGCGCGCGGCTGGCGCTCCAGCATAATCTGGGTCTTGGCGGGGCTTGTGTGACCACGCTTTATGAAAAAGCGTGACAGCACCAATCGGGAGGAGAAAACATGACTGGAAAACTTGACGGGCGCGTTGCGCTGGTTTCCGGTTCGGGCCGGGGTATCGGTCGCGAGATCGCGCTCAAGCTGGCCTCGGAAGGGGCGCGCGTGGTGGTCAACGATCTGGATGCCGACCCGGCCAATGAGACCGCCGAGGCCATTCGTGCGGTTGGCGGCGAGGCCGTGGTCTGCGCCGGCAGCGTGACAGAAGACGGTTTCGCCGAACGTTTCATCAAGACGGGCGTGGACAGTTTTGGCGGGCTGGACATCATCGTGAACAATGCCGGCTATACTTGGGACAGCGTCGTTCAGAAGATGACCGACGAACAGTGGCAGGCGATCATCGACGTTCACCTGACTGCGCCCTTCAGGATTCTGCGCGCCGCCCAGCCGGTGATCAGCGCCAAGGCCAAAGAAGAAGCTGCTGCAGGGCAGGAAGTGTTCCGCAAGGTGGTGAATATCTCATCCATCGCGGGGACCGGCGGTAATGCCGGCCAGATCAACTACGCCGCCGCCAAGGCCGGTGTTCTGGGTGTCACCCGGACGATGGCCAAGGAATGGGGCCGTTACAAGGTCAACGTCAACGCGGTGGCCTTTGGCCCGATCCGCACGCGGCTGACCGAAGGCAGCGCCGCGGGCGACAGCACAATCAAAGTGGAAGACCGCGAAATCAAGGTCGGCGTGAACCCCGATCTCTTGTCCCAGATGGAGCGCATGATTCCGCTGGGCCGGGTCGGCACCCCGCAAGAGGCCGCTGGCGCGGTCTATTTGTTCTGTACGCCCGAATCTAACTTCATTTCGGGTCAGCACATCATTTGCGGCGGCGGCTTCACGATCTGACCCACGCCAGCCAAACCACGTATTCGAGCCTTGGCTGGCGACCGGCATTTCCGGCGGCCGTATGACGATTGCCCGGACGGGATTCGCCACAAATTCCAATCCAACGCGTTCGGGAGGATTGACTCATCGGCACCAATTACCTAACAGGTGTTAGTTAGGCAGTATACCGTAAAGAGACCCCATGGCGAATACCTCAGCGAGCAAGCTCAACGAGATCCCCCGGAGGGCGGTCGGGCGTGATGGCGTGCTGGATGTTGCGGCGCGGCTCTTCCGCGAACAGGGCTATGGGTCCGTGTCACTCAGAAAAATCGCCGAGGCCGCTGGAATCAAGGCGGGCAGCATATATTACCATTTTGGCTCCAAGGACGAGATCGTCGCGCGCGTTCTGGATGCAGGTATTCAGGTCGTTCATGAGAGCATGCGCCAAGCCGTTTCCGCCTTGCCCGAGGGCACCGGCGCCGAGGCGATCCTGCGGGCAGCGATCGGGGCGCACCTGCGCGCGCTTCTGGACGTCAGCGATTATTCCTCGGCCAATGTGCGCATTTTCGGGCAGGTGCCGCAATCCGTCCGCGATGCCAATCTGCACACGCGCCGGGCCTATGAGGCCGAATGGGACAACCTGTTGTCCCGGCTTCAGGCAGACGGCGCGCTGAAACGCGAAGTGGACATCCGCCGCCTGCGCCTGATGTTGATCGGTACGCTGAACGCCACGCTTGAATGGTTCGATCCGCACCGCGGCAGCGCAGAGGCGCTGTCACGCACCTATGCCGATGTGTTTCTCAACGGAATACTTGAAAGACAGGAGACCTGAGCCATGGCGCGCCTTGAAACAGCAGTGCTGACCGCATCAGAGATCTATGCGCGGAATCACCAGGCGCAAAGCGCGCGGGTCGAGACGCTGCGCGCGCGCTTTGCCGAGGCCACCTCGGGCGGGCGCCTCGACATGGTCGAGCGCCACCGCAAGCGCGGCAAGCTGCTGGTCCGCGAGAGGATCGACTTGCTGGTGGATCCGGGCACGGCGTTTCTGGAACTGTCGTCGCTCGCGGCCTACGGGCAATACGGCGGCGAGGTGCCTGGTGCGGGGATCGTGACCGGCATCGGCATCGTCCACGGCCTGCCCTGCATGATCATAGCCAATGATGCGACGGTCAAGGGCGGATCATTTTACCACGAGACGGTGCAAAAGCATATCCGCGCCCAGGAAATCGCGGCGGAAACCCGGCTGCCTTGCCTTTATCTGGTGGATTGCGGCGGGGCCTATCTGCCCGAGCAGGACCGGGTCTTTCCCGATGCCCGCCATTTCGGCAATTCCTTCTATCGCCAGGCCAACATGTCGGCCAGCGGCTTGCCGCAGATATCGGCCGTGTTCGGCGGCTGCACGGCAGGCGGGGCCTATATTCCCGCGCTGTCGGACGAGGTCATCATGGTGCGCGGCAACGCGCGCATCCATCTGGGCGGGCCCTCTATCGTCAAGGTGGCGATCAACGAAGTGGCCGATGGCGAAACGCTGGGTGGTGCTGAGATGCATTCGCGCGTCTCGGGCGTGTCCGACCATCTGGCCGAGGACGAATACCATGCGCTGGCGCTGATGCGCGACATCGTGGCCGAGTTGGGCCAGTCGCGCCCGATGCCGCCCGACGCAGCCCCCGCGCCGCCCGCGCATGATCCGTCAGAATTGCTCGGCATCATCAGCGCCGACCGCAAGCAGCCCTACGACATGCGCGAGGTTCTGCTGCGCATGATCGACGCGGGCGAGTTCCGCGAATTCAAGCCCGGCTGGGGTGAGACGTTGGTTTGCGGCACCGGGCGGATCCACGGCTATCGGGTCGGTATCCTGGCCAACAACGGCGCGCTGATGTCGGACAGTTCGCTGAAGGGGGCGCAGTTCGTCTCGATGTGCGACCAGCGCAATATCCCGCTACTGTTCTTGCACAACATCGCGGGTTTCATGGTCGGGACCGAGGCGGAGCGCGGCGGCATCGCCAAGAACAGCGCCAAGCTTGTCTATGCCATGTCGGTTGCCAAGGTGCCGCGATTGTCAGTCCTGCTTGGCGGATCCTATGGAGCGGGCAATTACGGCATGTGCGGACGCGGATTTGCACCGAATTTCCTCTTTGCCTGGCCGATGGCGGAGTTGGCCACCATGTCCGCGGACATCGCGACCAACGTGATGCAGGAGCTGCGCCGCCAGAAAGGCGGCGAGCCTGAAAGGATGGAGACCGATCTTGCGCAGATCGAGGCGCAGGTGCGTGCCCAATATGGCGAACAGTCCGATCCGTATTACGCCACGTCGCGGCTCTGGGATGACGGGTTGATCGAGCCCGGACAGACCCGCGATATTCTGGGCCTGTGTCTGGCCATTGTCTCGTCGGTGCCCGAGAAAGGGCGCCACACGCCCGTCTTCAGAATGTGAGGCCGATGTCATGACAACAAGTTATGAAACCATCATTGTCGAAACCGATGCGCGTGGCGTTGCCACGGTAACCCTCAACCGCCCTGACAAGCACAATGCGCTGAACGCCGATCTGATCGCCGAGCTTTTCGACGCGGTCGAGGATCTGGCTTCAGATGACAAGGTGCGCATCGTGATCCTGACCGGTGCCGGCAAAAGCTTTTGCGCTGGAGGGGATTTCAACTGGTTCGCCTCAAACGTCGAAAAATCCCGCGCCGAACGGGTCGAACAAAGCGCCACGCTCGCGCATCTGTTGCGCCGACTGGACACGCTGCAAAAGCCCCTGATCGGGCGGATCAACGGGCCGGCATATGGCGGTGGCGTCGGCATGATTTCGGTCTGCGACTATACCATCGGCGCAGAAGGCGCACGCTATGGCCTGACCGAAGTGAAACTGGGTCTGCTGCCCGCCAATATCTCGCCCTACGTGGTGGCCCGCATCGGCAAGGTGCACGCGCGTGAAACCATGCTGTCGGGCGCGCTCTTCGACAGCGCGCGCGCCGAAAGGATCGGGCTCCTCACCGAGGTCGTCGCCGCCGACGCGTTGGATGCCGCCGTTGAACGGGTGGTGCACGATCACCTTCAGGCAGCGCCCGGCGCGGTGGCGGATACCAAGGCACTGATCGCTTATGTCGCCAGTCACGATCTGGAAACCAACATGATCTACACCGCCGACCGTCTAGCCGACGCCTGGGAAACCGGGGAAGGCATTGAAGGCATCAACAGCTTTCTCAACAAGAGCGTGCCTTCGTGGAGAGTGAAATGAGTTTCACCCGCGTCCTGATTACCAACCGGGGCGAGATCGCCCGGCGCATCCAGCGCGGGTGCCGCAAGCTGGGTCTGGAAACGGTTGCGGTCTTTTCCGAGGCCGACCGCGACGCGCCCTTCGTAGCCGAGGCGGATCACGCTGTCTGTATCGGCCCGGCGGCTGCGTCTGAAAGCTACCTGAACGTCCCGGCCATCCTGGGGGCTGCGCGCGCCACGGGCGCGGGTGCGGTGCATCCCGGTTATGGCTTTCTGTCCGAGAACGCGGATTTCGCGGCAGCGGTCGAGGCCGCAGGGCTAGTCTTTATCGGACCGGAACCCGATGCCATCGCTCAAATGGGGTCCAAGATCGCGGCGAAGGCTGCGGCCGAGGCCGCAGGGGTGCCGGTGCTGCCCGGGTACCGCGGTGCCGATCAATCGGATTCACGCCTGCTGCAAGAGGCGGGCGCGCTTGGGGTGCCATTCCTGGTCAAGGCCAGCGCCGGCGGTGGCGGACGCGGGATGCGTCTCGTCACCGACATGGCCGACGCGCCCAAGGCCATCGCCTCTGCCCGGGCAGAGGCGCAGGGTGCGTTCGGCGATCCGGCGGTATTTTTGGAACGCTATGCGCTCCGCTCCCGCCATGTCGAGGTGCAGGTGCTAGGCGACACGCATGGCAACCTGGTGCATCTCGGCGACCGGGACTGTTCGCTGCAACGCAATCACCAGAAGCTTATCGAAGAGGCCCCCGCGCCGAATCTGCCAGACGATCTGCGCGAGCATATGCGCGCTGCCGCCGTGCGCCTTGCACAGGCGATCGGATACCGCTCTGCCGGAACGGTTGAATACTTATATGACCCCGAGCGCCGCGCCTATTACTTCCTTGAGATGAATACCCGCCTTCAGGTCGAACATCCCGTCACCGAGGCGATCACCGGAATCGACTTGGTCGAATGGCAGTTGCGCATCGCGCGGGGCGAGCGGCTGACTTTCCAGCAACCCGACGTACACTTCGAAGGCCACGCCATCGAAGTGCGCGTTGCCGCCGAAAACCCGGCCGAGAATTACCGCCCCGAAACCGGCAGGATCACGCTGTGGGTGCCGCCTTCGGGCGTGCGGCTGGATACGGGCGTCGGGGAAGGTTCAACTGTCGGCCATCACTACGATTCCATGTTGGCCAAGCTGATCATCCATGCGCCGGACCGGGCGCAGGCCATCCGCAAGAGCGTGGCCGCAATCGACGGCTTTGCCGTGGGCGGGCTGGGGCTGAACCTGGCGTTTCAGCGCGCCTTGTTAATTCATCCCGACTTTGCCGCGATCCGGCATCACACCGCCGGGCTTGTCGAGATGTTTGTGAACGGGTGGGCACCCCCCGCACCCGATGCGCAAAGCCGCGCGCTGGCCACACTGGCCCTGCATTTGCATCTGGTCCCGACGGCCGGGAACACCCCTTGGCAAGGTCTAGGTGCGTGGCGTCTGACCGCGCCCGCAGGCCGGCCCGGCGCTGCCTTCTATTGGGCCTTGGGCGACGAAGACCCGACCAGCGCGGCGGGCGATAAAAGGCATCTGACGATCAGATTGCCGGACGACACCCCTGTTACCGTCGAAGCGCCCGGCCTGACCGCCGACCGCCTGACAGGGCGCGTTGGCGGCGTGCCCTTTACCCGCGCCGCGCACCTGCGCCGCACGAAAAAACACTGGCAGGTGTTTCTGTCAACGCCGGATGGTATGGCCGGGTTTGCCATTGAAACGCTGGAGGACAGACACCTGCAACGCGCTTCGGGAAAGGTCCGCGGGGCAGACTTGCTTGTCGCGCCGATGCCCGGTGCAGTGGTCGAACTGCGGGTCGCGCCCGGCGATCGGGTCGCGGCGGGCGATACACTGGTGGTGCTTGAGGCGATGAAACTGCTGCAAAGCCTGGTCGCCCCGTTTGCGGGCATCGTAGCCGAAATCTACTGCGCCGCCGGCGACACCGTCGCCGGGCAAGCGCCCCTTGTAAAACTCGATCCAGAGGAAATCCAATGACCAAGCATGACATGATTGATGCGGCCACAGGCCCGTTCAGTGAGGACCTGAACATGATCCGCGCGCAGCTGCGCCGCTTCATCGAAACCGAAGTGACGGCCAAGGCCGACGCTTGGGAAAAGGATGGCATGGTGCCGCGTGACGTGCTGCGCCGGATGGGCGATCTGGGCGTGCTGGGCATGCGCTATGACGAGCAATATGGCGGCGCAGGGCTAAATGTGATGTCCAGCGTCGTGCTGGCCGAGGAAGCGGGTCGCTCCACCTTCGGCGGGTTTTCGGCCACGGTTCTGGTCCATACCGACATGGCCTCGCCGCATCTTGAAAACGCCGGTACGCCCGAACAAAAGGCGCGCTGGATGCCCTCGATCACCTCGGGCGAAAAGATTGCCGCAGTGGCCGTGACCGAACCGGGCGCCGGGTCTGACGTGGCGGGGATGCGCACGCGCGCGGTGCAGGACGGATCGGACTGGGTGATCAACGGCACCAAGATGTTCATCACCAACGGCGTGCATGGCGACATCTATTTCGTCGGCGCCAAGACCGACCCGGACGCCAAGGGCTCGCGCGGGATCACCATGTTCACGGTCGAAAAGGGCACGCCGGGGTTCTCTGTCGGCCGGGCGCTGAACAAGACCGGCTGGCTGTGCTCGGACACCGCCGAACTGATCTTCGAGGATGTGCGCATCCCGGCAGAGAACGTGCTGGGGGAGGTGAACCGGGGCTTCTACTCGGTGATGAAGAACTTCCAGAACGAACGGATCGTGCTGGGTGCAATGGCCTGCGCCGAGGCGCAATCCGCACTGGAAATGACTGTGGATTACGTCAAGCAGCGCAAGGCTTTCGGTGGTGTGCTGTGGGACAAGCAGGCAGTGCGCCAGCGATTGGCCGATTGCCAGACCCGGATTGAAGCGGGACGTCAGCTTACCTATCACGCTGCGTCACTAGATGCCGCGGGCCGCGATTGCGTCAAAGAAGTATCGATGGTCAAGGCCTATTGTGGCGAGCTGGTAAACAGCGTGCTTTACGACTGTGTCCAGTTCCATGGCGGTATGGGCTATATGCGGGAAACACCCGTGGAACGCATGTCGCGCGATGCCCGTGTCCAGGCCATCGGCGGCGGTGCCACCGAGGTCATGCTCGAAGAGGTCGCCAAGCGGATGTGAACTCACCATTACAAAAACCATATCAACGACCAACTGACACAAGGACTAACAAAATGAATTTGGAATCTACTCAACGCCAACCACTCGCAAGTCTGTCCCGAGAGTTCGCAACTATACTCATCGGCACCATTCTTCTAACACTCTCCGCGAAAATCGTGGTTCCTTTCTACCCGGTTCCGATGTCGACCCAATCCCTAGCAGTCCTGGGCCTTGGACTTTTTCTGGGTCCAGTTCGCGGTGGACTTGTTGTAGTAATCTACCTTCTGGAAGGCGCGCTTGGCCTTCCGGTTTTCGCTGGCACGCCTCCCGCGCCGGCCGGATTGGTCTATATTGCCGGCCCCACAGGCGGATACTTGATTGGGTTCGCACTCGCAGCGGCTGCCGCTGGATGGATGGTTCAAAAGTTGAGAGGGTTTCAGCCTGCATTCAGAGCAACTGTCGCTGTACTTTTCGGTTCCATGCTTATGTACTGCGCAGGGCTCTTCTGGCTGGGCGGCTTTATCGGCTATGGAGAAAAATTGATGAACGCCGGGCTTTACCCGTTCCTGCTTGGAGATCTGGCCAAGGCGGCAATTGCTGTGGTGCTGTATACAGGGTTCCAAAATCGGGGCCGTGTTTGAACGCTGGGCTTCGTTGCTTTGTTCCAGTGCCGGGTTCGACCGGCGCTGAAAACCAGCTTGAGGTTTCCGAAATTGTGCAAGAGCAAGAGGCGGAGCTGCATGATACGGATTGTTCGCAATCAATACATGGTCATAAAGAATGACAAGAAACAACATGTTTTACGGTGAGCCTGACCCTCCTCGTGCGCAGGGCGTAGAGGTGGCCGAGGGAATCCTAAGGATCGTTGCCAACAATCCCGGGAAGATGACCTATCACGGGACGAATAGCTATATCATTGATACTCCTGACGGTCGGTTCATTATCGACCCCGGTCCAGCAGAAGACAGTGCACATTTCGAAGCAATCGTCGAGAATTTGGGAGCCAACCCTGCCGGAATTCTCTTGACACATCACCATTCCGATCATTTCGGGGCCGTGCCGGCATTGCGCGAACGTACAGGTTTGCCGGTTTATGTTTCGCGCGCATTTCCTGACGATGCGTTTCAACCTGACGGCTTTTTGAAAGACGGGCAGGTGATCGCTGGTCTTACTGTCCTGCACACACCTGGTCATGCGAGCGATCACCTCTGCTTCGCGAGGCCGGATGGAGTACTTTTCACAGGCGATCACGTGATGAGTTGGAACAGTTCTATAGTCAGTCCCCCTGACGGCAACATGCGCGATTACTGCACCCAGCTTCAGCGGCTAATCGATCGCAACGATAAGGTCAGCCTGCCGGGTCACGGACCTGTACTCCGGGACCCGGGACCGTACGTCAAACGGTTGCTCGCCAACCGGATGCGTCGTGAGTCGGAGATTCTCGCGTACCTCTCAAGTACCTCCGACTCGCTCCAGAATATCGCCACTTCTGTTTACAAAAAATCTGACCCGCATATTGCAATGGCCGCCGAACGAAATGCCGCGGCGCATCTGGAGAAGCTTCTTTCAGAATCCCGGGTGGTTCAGGACGAAGGGATCTGGAGATTACCTTAACATAAACTTCATTACGAGATTTTCAGCGCGTTTTTGGGCAAGTTCAGTTGCGGGTTGGAAACTCTACCTCACCCCATTGCGCCGTTTTTGCAGAGCCGCAACGCTTGCATCGAAGTCCAGCCTTCCTGCCTTGGCTCGACGGATCAGTTCGCGCATCAAACCGCCAGGATTGCGAACAGGGTAGCTCGGGTGATCTCGCTGCGCATCAACCAATAGTAGGCAGAAAGCCAACCCGTGGTCGCCCAAGGTGCTCTGGCCCTCATGCCAAACTGAAGCATGGATATCGAGCATCGGCAGCAACGCCCAGGCAGCCTCGATGATGTCGCGCTCTTTGAGAGGTCGGTTCTGATCTCGGCTCGCGTCAAGCATCATGCGTAAGCCGTCGCCGGCAATGCGATATAGATTCTCTGGCGTCAGAGCGGGTGGCGCGGGGCAGGGAATTGATGATGGCGGTTCACTCTGTGCGATTTCCGCATGTCTTCCAGAGTTATCCACAGCGGGCGGCGTCTTTACAGTTTGAGTTTCTTCTCTGGTGTTTTGTGTAAAGGGCCGGAAGTTTTCCGCTGGCTGGTCGGAAGAAAGCCCACGTTTTTCAAGCCAGTCATCAAGGCTGTTGCACAGATCGGAACTGGCCTTCAAATGGGCGTTGAGCCGCTCCAGACCAAGACGGCTTAACGCATCGCTGCGTGGCCATTTATCGAAACTGGCGAGAATCTTGACGATCTCAGGATCTTTGATAGCCGAGGAGGGCAGGGCGGCGATGCACCGTTTCATGTGACGCAAACGAAGGGACCGAAGATCCTTCAAAGCGCGCAAATGCCTCCGTTCCGCACGGAGCCGATCGCGAAGGGCTATGAACTCTTCCAGTCGCGCGATCAGCGGAGTCAGTATCAAGCCTAGGCCAGCGCGACCATAGCGGGCCCCATTCGCCGCGACACGTTTCACGATCAGCCCAAGCTTGGCCAGCGCGGCCTCATCCGTTCGCAACTGGCGCGACGTCTTGCCAAGTTCGACCGCTGCGAGATCTTGCGCGCCAAAAAACACCGGTTCACGATGGGGAGAGGTCCAGTCGGATGCGCGGGTGCGCCCGATGATGTAGTTCAGAACTGCCAAGCGCGCCGGGCGCAGGCCTATATGCGGGGCAACCTCTGAAATTAGCGCCATGACAGCACCTTTGGTCCAGCCTTCCGGCAGGGTGAGATGGGTTTGGATCACGTTCACTGTCTAGTCCTTGTGAATTGGGACAAGGCTGCAACAGGGCATCCGTGTCCCCGCGAGCGACACGTTTTTTCATTGCCTTGACTGTCGGGACTGCTAGAACGAGATCACAGTTTGATTTGATCTGACGGAACGCCAATTCCGTTGTTCTTTGAGCCCCTCGCTTGGTTGCCGCCTTGCGGGGGTTTCTTCTTTTTTATCGTTTGCCTGTGACTGTTTGAGATCAGTAGTTGACTTGTTCGAAGCCATAGGCGCCCTCAAAATCCTCCCAATCGACGAACACAGCACGGACCCAGATATCGGGGCAGTTCTGGCCGTATCGCTCGGCCCCTCGGAAGGCTGGAGGAAGGGCACTTATCGAGCTGTTTTGCCACCGGAATTGGCCGTCTTGATCATACGTGCCACGCCGCACAGAAGCATATCTGTTGCAATCGTCACGGCCCTCCCTCTGACGTGCCGTAACCTGAAAGACATCTATGGAGCGGACGAAATCAAAAGCAGGGTCCGTCACATCGATATCGGCGGCACGCCCGACAGCTTGGGCGAGCTGGAGCGTTTCTCGCTCTCGGGGCAGGGAGACTGCTTGACCAGGATTGAACCCCGCCAACCTGTAGAGGCGCTCAAACGGGTCCGGCGCCTCGAACTCAGCACGCATTGGACAACGCCAGATCTGCAGCGGTGGTTCGACTGGCCAGGGCGTGATCCGGCGGATGAACTCCGCGCGCGCACGGGCGCAGGGAACCGACGCAGGCCAACCGCCTGCGAGGCACAGGAGGATCGCACAATCGATCTGGTAGCCTTGTGCGGTGGCAGGTTTGGCAGCAAGCGGTGTAAGCCCGATCGCGATGATCGCGGCAGTTGACACAAGCCGCCTCATGACAGAGCGCCGCCGCTAACCCGTTGGCGTATAATAAGACTTATGTTAATTGTGTCATAATTGCTGACATATTTTGCGCGTCGTTTCATTGGAACATCTCCTGGTAAGCGTCAAGCACAAGACGGACTTCGGCCTGCGCGGAAGCTGATGCTGCGGCGAGGCAATTCAGATAGGTTTGTGCCTCATCGAAGTAGGTGTTGAACTCGGCTCTGATGTCGTCGCCGTACTCGTTCAGGAGCGCAGGCGAGGCCGCCAGCTCCGGCCGCAACGGCAACACGCAGTCCATCGCCAGCGCCTCGGCATTTGCTGGGATCGCTAGGGCGATGAATGTGCTACATGCCAGCAACCGCGACATCTGGTGGTCTCCCGACAATCTGGGGGCGAATCGTGTGTCGGACCTATCACCGAAAAAATATCGTAATCAATCAAAAGATATCTATTGACCTTCTAACGGGTTTTCCGCTACGTCGCCGCATATCTTGTGACATGCACTGTTTGAAGCGGTGCAAAAGCAGGTTACTTCCGTAGGAACTTCTTTCCTTCGGAGGCAAAATGGCAGGAACAAAATACCCCGTGATCCTAACATCGCACATGCAAGAGGCGATCGAGGGTGGGGCATGGATCGAGGTGGAATGCGTTGAAGCCCCGGAAAAGGGCGGCAACACGCATAGGGGTGGCTGGACGGTTTTCGTCTGCTCCAATGACGGTCAAGGCGGTGTGCACCGGTCGGTCTATGTGACCAACCGGGATCTTAAACCACGCGTCTTCAAGACCGCAGCAGGGCTCATGAGCTTCTGCCTGGAGCTCGACGCAAAGGTATTCAGCTGCCCTCTCCGAGAAGGTGAGAGAGGCACGTGGGAGTTTGAGACGACAAGGTATCCTACCAGCGGCTAGCCTCGTTCTCTGGGGGCTTTCAGGCCCTTCCACTTATGCACAATCCGTTATCGATCTCGATGCTCCAGACCGTGTTGGTCGACTGACCAGTAGCGTTCTCGACTTTGCAAGACCCCAACCCGAGCAAAGCGACGGTGTCGCACGCTCTGAGGTCGTCCCTCTTGATTCACCACGCCTGTCTCCGCCTCGGGTCCCATCGGGCCGCCCTGCGATCGAGACTATGATCCTGGATGTGGGGTCGGTTTACGTGGACCACCCGGCCCTGCGCAGGGCCGGGATGTCCTCTCGCGATTGGCTCGCATTCTTTCGCGCCAACATCGCTATTGAAAGCGCATTTGATCCAGGCGCGCGGTCGCATGTCGGCGCAATCGGGCTTGGGCAGTTGATGCCGGACACTGCGCGCGTGCTTGGCGTCGATCCGCATGATCCTGAGCAAAACCTGCATGGATCCGCCCGCTACTTGCTGACACAACTTGATCGTTTCGGCACGCCGCAGCTTGCGCTTGCAGCCTATAATGCCGGCCCCGAAGCCGTGGCGCGCCATGGCGGGATTCCCCCCTACCGCGAAACCCAAGGCCATGTCCGCAAGGTCATGGCCGTCTATGCCCAATCCATCGGAGACCAGATATGAAACGCATCGACTATACCCGGGCGGCATTGGCCGCGTTGCTGATAGTGGCCGCAGCCCCGGCGCTTGCACAGGACCTCAGCCCGGTCTCTGACATGATCGACAACATCATCGACGCGGTGACGGGTCCGATCGGTCGTGGCCTCGGCGTGCTCGCTCTCGTGGGATCGGGTGTCATGATGTTTTTCGGGCGTCTCAACTGGCCGATCTTCGTCGCCGTGTTTGTCGGCGTGGTGCTGATCTTTTCGGCCGAGACCATCATCGATGGCTTTGCGGCTCCTTGATCTGACAGGCCGCAGAGACCTCCATGCGCGACACACCACTCTTTCTGGGGATGACCAAGCCGCCACGGATATTCGGTCTCCCGATCGGATATTTTGTGGCGCTGGTCTTCGCATCCGTGATCCCTTTCATTCTGGTTGACGACATGCGGTTCCTGCTGGTGTTCCTCGCGGGCTACCCACCGCTTTGGGTGGTCGCAGACCGCAATCCACATCTGTTCCAGATTTTGAACGTGGTGATGTCGCGCACACCGCGAACGAGTGTGCGATCCCGCGATGGGGGCGATTTCTATGTCGCGTGAGTTTCGGGGGTTGATTGCAAGCAACGCTGTTCGGGATGCACTTGGGGACAAGGTCTTGAAAGCCGAGCGTCTTGGGCGGCACCTACCTTACATTGCTGCGGTGCGAGACAATGTCATCCTGACGCGGCAGGGTGATCTGATGGCGTCGGTCACGCTTGGCGGGATCGACAGCTTCACCAGCGATGACACCCGGATCGATGAGATCAGTGAAGGCTTTGCCCGGATCGTCAGTCAGTTGGGCGAGCGTTTCGGTTTCCACATCAACAAGGTATCACGCCCGGATGTCGCGGACCTTGCTGCGCCTGACGGTATGCCTTTTGCAAATGCGGTAGACGCGGCGTGGCAGAGAAGCCTGCGCGCACGTGACCTGAAAGCCCGCACCTTGATGCTGACAGTATTGATGCGTCCGTCGATGCCGCAGGCATTCTCGAAGGTTCTGGGTGCCCTAGGCGGGGGCCGCGATTTCCAGAAAGACATCGATACGCGAATTGTTGCCCTGGAAGAGGCCATGACGCTGCTCATGGCGATGTATTCCGACGCAGGCGCAGCGCGCCTGACAGTCTCGAGCGGGGACTGGCTTGCAGTGTTGGCCGCGGTACACGGACAGAGCTACGGCAAGATCATCGCGGCCCCCGGGCAACTGTTGGCTGACACGATGAGCAATTTCGACGTCAGCTTTCAAGGCAAAACCATGCGGCTGGAAAGCGGCGACAGCGCACGATACGGCGCGATTTTCGGGATAAAATCCTATCCCAGTCGCACCTGGCCAACCATGCTTGACGCGTTGGAACTGCCCTATGACATCACGATCACCAACTCTTTCACGCCGCGGCGCGCCAATGAGATGGTTGAGCGCATTCAACGCACCTTTCGCCAGCGGGGTGCCTCCGAGGATGCTGGTGTCAGCCTGACAGAGCAATTGATCGAAGCCGCCGACGCCGTGGCATCCGGCCGGTCGACCTTTGGGACACACCATGCATCCGTGCAGGTCTTCTGTGACAGCGCCGAGGAACTGGAACAGGCAGCTTCCGAGATCTGGCGGGCGGGGCAAGAGACCGGTGCCGTTCTGGTAAGGGAATCCTGGGCCGCAAAGGCGCTCTATTTCGCACAAGCGCCCGGAAACTGGGCCTACCGGATCCGTGACGGGATCGTTTCGTCGCACAATTTCGCGGAACTGGCCGCGTTTCACAAGACAAGGCCGGGACGCGGACCCGAGGCCAGCCCATGGGGCAAGACGATCACGGCCTTCCCGACCGTGACCTCCAGCCTCTACCGGTTCAACTTTCACGAAGCGGGGCGCCGGACCGATGAGCCAAGCGTCGGGCACACGCTTGTTCTGGGCCGCACCGGGTCCGGCAAGACACTGGGCACGGCTTTTCTCATGGCGCAGGCCCGCAGAGTGGGTGCGCGGGTCATCGTTTTCGACAAGGATCAGGGGTTGGAGATGGCGATCCGCGCTTTGGGTGGCAGCTACAGCGAAATCAAGGTGGGCCAGCCCACCGGCTTTAACCCAATGACCACGGAGACCGATGCGCGGGGGGCCGCCTGGCTGACAGATTGGCTCGGCGACATTCTGGCCCGCCACCGTCCATTTGAGACGGTCCAGACCGCAGCACTGAACGAGGCGGTTCGTCAGATCGCCGCTGCGGAGCCGGGCCTTAGAACCTTTGACGGTTTGGCAAGCCTCGTGGCTTCTACCGATGATGACGGCGACCTGGTGTCCCGCGTGCGGGAATGGACAGAAGCCGGCCGGTACGGTTGGCTTTTCTCAAGGCCCAGTGCCCAGTCGATTGCCATTGGCGAGGATGTCCTTGGTCTCGACATGACCGAACTTCTGGACCAGGACGCAGAACGCTCCGCCCTCCTCGCCTATCTCTTCCGCCGTATCGAGCGCGTGATCGAGGATCGCAGACCAACGATTATTGTGATCGACGAGGCGTGGAAGATGTTGGCTGACGATATCTTCGTCAAGCGCCTCCATGACTGGCTGGTTACCATGCGCAAGCGCAACTGCGTGGTGATGATGTTGACCCAGACACCGGGTCATCTGGACCAAAGTTCGGTCGGCCAGATCATCGCGGAAAGTGTGGCAACCCAGATCCTGTTTCCCAATCCACGGGCAAATCCGGAGGATTATAGCATCCTGCGCCTGAATGCGCGCGAGGCGGATTTTCTTTCCAGCCCGACAGCCGGATTGCGGCTGGCATTGATCCGTTCCGGCACCGACAGCGTGTTCGTCAATACCGATCTCGCAGGCTTGGGCGGTCTGGTTACTGTTCTTGGTGGCGGCAAGACCGGCGAGGAAAAAGCGCCTGCCAATTGGCGCAAGAAAGAAGAATTCTGGAAGGACATGATGTGAAAGCACGATTTTTTCTGTTGGTCGCCATGACGGTCCTGAGCGCTTGCGAAGGTGCATCAACAGGCGTGCGATCGCCCTGTTTTGAGCGGCCCGCTATGGCGTTCTCGGCCCCTGCCCCCGGCCTTGTTTCACGGAATGCGCATTGTGATTTCCAGAGCTTCTAGAATGGCGATTCCGTTGGCTCTGGGTCTTGGCTCGCTTGCCTCTGCGCAGGGCGTACCAGTGATCGATGGCTCCAACCTTGCCCGCGCTGTGTCTCGCGTGGAAGAGCTCGCACGCGACGCCTTGCGGCAGGGCCAGAAGCGCGACGCCCGCCAGGAACAAGCGGATATCTATCAAGAGCAGCTTGAAGCCTATGAGCGTTTCCTTGCGGAGACCACCGGTGTCACCGACCTGAGTGGGTTCGAGGCTGGTGGGCCCGGCTGGGCGAGCGCTGCAGAGACTTACCCAGCCCAGGAAGATCATCCTGATGCCGATCGCCTCTTCGGTGAGCCAAGCGACGTGGAGCGCATGATCATCACGGTGGCGCGGCGCTATGAGGGTCATCCCGGTGTTGCGGCCGCCGGTCTGACGCCACTGACGTGGCGTATCCTGTTTCAGTCACTGATCAAGCAGGAAAGTCGTTTCAACAATGCAGCCGTCTCCCACGTGGGGGCGCGCGGTTTTTGCCAGCTGATGCCGGGCACAGCATCGGATCTCGGTGTGAACCCGTATGATCCTTGGGAAAACCTGGACGGTGGCGCACGCTACATTCTCACGCAATTGAACCGCTTCGGTCGGATCGATCACGCTCTGGCGGCCTATAATGCAGGCCCCGGCCGTGTTCTCGAATATGGTGGTGTGCCTCCTTTCAAGGAAACCCAGACCTACGTCCGGCGCATCAACGGCTATTACAACGACTATCTTGGCACTATCACCGGCGTCGACATGACGGGGTCACTGGCGGGCTTCGATGGCGCCTCGGCCGCCTGGGGCAACTGGGCGGATGCCTCGGTCGGCTATGGCGCCTACATGGGCACCCAGATCGATCAGGCCATGACGAGGATCGCGGCGCTTTTGCGTGAAGATCCGCCCCGTAACGCAAAAGAGGCGCTGGACCGCTCCACCTATATGCTTGCTGAACGGGCGCGGCTCATGGCGCTGACACTGCGTCTGCGCGCGGCCCACGTGAAAGTCGAAGCGGCACAAGGTTTGACCGAGGCCGCCGATCACCTGGAGCAATCCACTTTCTGGAGGTATTCCGATGAAGGCTGAGACCCGCCTTGCCGCTATCCTTGTCGCGGGCACGCTCATGGCGGCTCACCTGCCCCCTGCTTTCGCTCAGGGCGTGCCAGTGATCGATGGATCGAACCTCGCGCAGAATATCGAGCAGCTGCAGGCCGCGCTGCGCGATGCGGAAAACCAGCTTCAGCAAATCGAGGAATTGCGCACCCAGATCGAGCGCCTCACTGTTATTCAGGGCCTTCTTGATGACGTCCTGGGTTCAATTACCGGCCTGAATGAAATCGCAGCCCTTTACAACGATGTGGAGGACCTGCGTGCCCGCGCCCAGAAGATCACCGATCTATCGGGTTTCATGGACAGTCTGTCGCTCGGGGATTTTGACAGCCTGCTGGACGATCTGCTCGATGGCGACGTCACCATGGGAGAGCGCCGGGCCGCCGATGCCATGCGCGAGACGATGGCCAGTGCGGGGTTCACCTCGGAAAAACTCACCGAGCTGAACGACGCCGGGAACCCGCAAGGCGCTGCCATAGCCGATCTGGCGGCTGCCAATGCCATGATTATCGGGCAAGCCCAAATTTCCTACGAGGAAGCCGCCCAGAGCATCGAGCGTATCGATGGGCTGGTGGAAGCGATTGGCGATCAGGAAACGCTCAAGGAATCGATCGATCTCAACACGCGTATGGCCGCGGAGACGAATTACATGCTGGGCCAGATGTGGCGCCTGAATGCCGCCCAAGGCTTGGCGCAAGGTCAAAACGGCATTGATTTCGCGGCCGAGCAGGCGCGCACACGCTCCTTCTTTGATTTTTCCGGCGCCGAGGACTGACCCTTGAATACATCACTCAAAGCACTTGCAGTTTTCATCGCCCTGGCAGGCAGTGCCTGGGCGGAAGACTTGCAAGACCTGCCCGACGATACGTTGCTCGGGGAGGTCGTCACTGCCACCGAAAATGGGGAGGAAGAACGCCTCCTCGATCTCATGCGCGAGGTACAGGCAAGAGGGCTCTTGATGTTCCCGAAGCCGCAAACCTGCACCTTCAGCTATCCGGACACTGAGTTTTTCGGCAACGAGATTTTCCGTGGAGCGGTTCGATGGGGCTTCGGCACCGACCTGAGAGAGCTTGCAATGTCGCAGGGCTTCTGCGGCTGCATCTATGATCTCGGGTCGCTCGATGCGTTTACGCAGGAACGAATTGGCAAACCGGCGCAGGATGCAACTACCAGCGATTTCAGCGTCTTTCGCAAATACCGTCGCAGCGATTGGTCAGATGTAAACGAGCGCTATCAGAACTTCCAATTGGAGCGGTGTGGTAGTTAAGGATGGCCATAATCGCTGAGGTTCTGGCATTGGTAGATGCCACTGTCGCGGGCGTGGCAGCTGACACGTATGCTGATACGGTTGCCGCAGTACGCCCGGTTGTACAGACCGCATCTGTGTTGGTGGTCGTTCTTGTAGGCGCAAATGTGGGTCTGCAAGCCGTGCCGCTCTCGGTTTCCACAATCGTGTCGGTAGGGCTGCGCATTGTGCTGGTGAATGTGTTCCTGACCTTCGCGAACCTCTCTGTCCCCTATGACGCTTTGACAAACGCCCCGGCGGAGCTCGGCGCGGGGATACTGAACTCACTGTCAGGCGGCACAGTTGGGAACCTTTATGATGGAATCGACGATCTCTACTCCCAAGCCCTGAATGTCGGACAGGCGATCAGCCAGAATGGAGGCTGGCTGGCCGGTGCCATGACCAGCGTGGTCATGTTTCTTGTGGCCGCCGCCATGGCGACGATCACCATCATCGTTCTGTCGGCCGCCAAGATCATGTTGGCGGTATTGATCGCCATCGCACCTGTGGTCGTGGCTTGCACATTATTCAAACAATCGGCGCCACTGTTCGAGGCATGGGTCAAACTCGCCATCGGTTTTTCCTTTGTGCCGCTGTTCGTGGCTGCCATGGCTGGCTTCACCATAGCGACGGGTGAAGCTGTCGCGCCTGATAGCCTCGACAGCGTCGAAACACTCGGGGACGCGATTTCGTTCGTCGTGGTGATGATGATCGGCGCTGGCCTGATGTTGCTCGTGCCAACTTTCGCGCAAGGGCTTGCCGCCACGAACATCGGCCTCGCCTCGATCGGTGCAAATGCCGCGCGGATGCCCGGGAACGCGTGGCGCAATACCGGTGCCGCGATCCGGGGCGGAGATGACATGCGACGGGGCTTCAATGCAGGACTTCAGGGACAAGGCGTCTCCGACCGATCGTCCAGCGCGGCCCGTGCCGGGAGCTATGCGGGCGGTGCGGTCAAGCTCGCCGGAAAGATGAAGAAGGGATAGTCATGAGTGGTTTCGATATCGATTTGGTGATGGGTCCGCGCCGGGCAGCGCGCGCCGCATGGATCGTTGCGGGCTGTTCCTGCGCCGTATCCGTGCTGTTGGCCCTGACCATTACGGTTATGTTGCCCCTGCGCGAAACCGAAGTGTTTACCGTCCTCGTCGACAGCACGTCGGGTGCAGCAGAACGCATCTATCAGGTTCAGCCGACTGGTATCACCGATGAGGAAGCGATCAAGGAATCCCTGCTTGTCAGTTATATCAGCGACCGCGAAAGCTATTTCAGGAACGGCATTCAAGAACGGCTCGAAAGTGTCCAGCGGCGCTCCAGCGGGCCCGCCCGCGCCTCGCTGATAGAACTCTGGACCGCGGGGGCCGAGAATTATCCACCGCGCAGCTACGGCGCGAATGCGCAGGTCGATGTCCGCGTGCGGGCGATCACCTTCCTGCAGGACGAAGTGGCTCAGATCCGGTTCGACAAACGCCTCACCCGACCCAACCAGACCCCCGTCACGCAAACATTCATCGCCACCGTAGGGTTTGAATTTGCCCCCCGCCGCGAACGCTCCCTGACACGCGTTTGGGAAAATCCCCTTGGCTTCTCGGTGACCGCTTACCGGGTCGATGCCGAAACACTGACACGAGAATAGTTCATGAAAACCTTCATAATTGCCATCGCAACGGTCGGCGGGTTGCTCGGAACGCCCGCCTTGGCCGAGCGCGCACCGGTCACCATGGGCCAGGACGCCCGCGTTCGCCACGTGACCTTCAACCCTACGGATGTGATCCGGATCGACACCCACCTTCGGGTAAACACGTCAATCGAACTCGGTCCCGGCGAACGGATCAATCAAGTCCTGATCGGTGACTCCGCGTCCTATGAAGTGGAGGTTCTGTCAAACCGCAATACGATCTCGATCAAGCCTGTCGAGGCTCGGGCCGCGACAAACCTGACGATCTTTACCAACCGCCGCGCTGTCGCCTTCTATCTGACAGAGGGACGCTCGCGGACACAGTCTTTCCGGGTCGTCGTAAACTTTCCCGACGAGCGACCCGCCGGGCGCCAGCTTGCGGCTGGAGGCCGAGATACCGGCTATCAGTTCGCGGGCAGCGGTGCGATCCGCCCGGTGCGGGTCTGGAATGATGGGCGCTCGACCTTCTTTGAATTCCGGCCCGGCGTGCGGCCCTCGATCTTCGGCTTGAACGCCCAAGGCTACGAGATCACCCAGAACAGCCAGACGCAAGGTGCGGTCGTGCGGGTCACCGGCGTGCGGGACGCCTACACGATCCGAATGGGCGACGATCATATCTGCATTACCCGGGAAACTGGTGGGTTCACGACCGAGGCTGCTGCCGTGGCCGCCCTGCGTGGACGGGAGTTCTGATCATGAGCAACGAGAAAACCGGGGAAAAGGAATACAGCTTCGCACCCAAGCGGCGCGCATCTCTCGGGCTCAGGCTTGGTTTGGGTGCATTGCTTCTGGCTGGGACCGCCATCATTGCCTACCCGCTTGTGCAAGGCAGCGGCATCACTTCTGCCGTTGAAACATCGAAAGCCGACGACTTTCAGGATCAGGTCGACGGTGACGGGTTCGGCCGCATGACAACCGACGCGGAACCGACCGAACAAAGATCAGAGCCTAGGTTCGATCCCGGACCAATCGAGGATGAACTCGCGGCGCAGCGCCAAGCCCTCGAGGAACAGAACGCCAAGCTTGCGAGCGACGTGATCGCCCTACAAGCCCAGTTGGCAAGACTGGCCGAGGCCCCTGCCCCCGACAATTCCGCCGAGCTGGCCGAAGCGCTGCGCTCGGTCCAGGAACAGAACACGGCGCTCATCGCCCAGATGCAAAGCGAGATGGACACCCGGTTGGCAGAAGCCGATCTTGAAGCGCAAAAACGTCTCGCTGATGAGGTTGCCGCACGCGCGCGTGTTGCCGATGGCCGGATGGAGCAGTTGATGGAGCAAATGCTCGGACTGCAGCGCCAGAACGACGCCCTGCAACAGCAGATCGATGACGGTATGAGTGACGCTCTACGCGCGCAAACCGAGCGGGATCAGCTCGCTGCCGAGGAAGCCGCGCGACGGGCTGAACTGGACCGTCGGCGTGCCGAGGCGGCGGCGCTGCGCAACACACAAATCCGGTCCGAAGGGGTGATCTTTGATGCGGGCGGCCAGACGGGCAGTCCGGCATCTGACCCTGAGAGGGGACCTGCGGTCGGAGATGCGGCGGCGCGCGCCTTCGTGTTGGACGGTGCCCAGCCCGTTCAAGTCGCGACAGCGGAGGTTATCGCCAATCCTTCCAATACGGTTCTGCAGGGCACGCTCATTCAAGCGTCACTGGAAACCGCCATCGAATCCACATTGCCCGGACAGATTACCGCCATCGTGAACTACCCGGTCTGGAGTTTCGATCAGTCCCGCGTTCTCATTCCCGAAGGCTCCCGCCTCTTCGGGACCTACAATTCGAATGTCTCTTTGGGCCAGGCCCGCATTCTGGTTGGCTGGTCACGCATCGTCACACCCGAGGGGCAATCGGTTCAGCTCGCCGCATTTGGCGCGGACGATCAGGGCCGCTCGGGCGTGACGGGCTCCGTGAACTCCCGCTTTGGGCTGCGCTTTGGCACAGCCGCATTGCTCTCGATCATCGGCGCAGGACCGGCAATCGCCGCATCCGAGGCCAGCTCCGAGACCGGATCAGAAATTGCCGAGGATGTCGCGGGCAGTTTTTCGCAGGCAACCAATGCGGTGATCGGCGAATATGCCACCCTGCCTCCGGTTATCTCGGTCCAGCCAGGTGCTGCGATAAGTGTGATCGTCGACCGTGATCTCGAGTTCTATTGATGAACCCGGCGGCAGAAAAAGCCAGTTTTCTTTCGACCTATCTAAAACCTCTGGCTGCACCGATCGCCGATCCCTGCGTGGTCGAAATAGCGGTCAATCCCGATGGAAAGGTCTGGGTGGAAACCCGGGGGGCTGAGCATATGGTCGGCCTCGAAGGTGTGTTTTTCTCCCCTTCCCAAGCTCGGGACCTTGCAACATCCATTGCCAGCGCCACCCACGGACAGATCAGCGAGAAAAAGCCGCTCGTCTCCGGCAAGATCGAGATAAACGGCAAGCCGATCCGGGCACAGGTCGTCTATCCACCGGTCGTGGATGGCGGGCCGTCGATCACCTTGCGCCGCTACAGTGAAGACCAACTCACCTTGGGCGACATCGGTCTGTTGCACGGTGCACTGGTGGACCTGGACGCCGAACGACAGGAAAAAGCCGAACGGGTGATCGCGCTGACCCAAGCGGGGGATATTCGAGCCGCCATGAAACTCTGCATCGATGAGCGGTTGAACATCATGATCAGCGGCGGGACGTCCACGGGCAAAACGACTTTTGCTCGGGCGCTTCTCGCGCTGGTGACCGAGACGGAACGTATCTTGACCATCGAGGACGCATTTGAGCTCTTTCCTCCGCAGCCCAATCGCACGATGCTCAAGGCGGACCGTGTCCCCTCAAGTGAACGCACCGCGGCCAAATTGCTGGAGACCTCTTTGCGCATGCGTCCTGACCGGATCATTCTTGGCGAGTTGCGCGGCGATGAATGCAAGACCTTCCTCGACGCGATCAACACCGGCCATTCCGGCTCTTTCACCACAATTCACGCCGATACCGCGCAGAAGGCGCTCGACCGCCTTGCCCTCATGGTCATGTCCGTCGGCATCAATATGAGTTTTGAGGAGGTAAGGCGCTATGCCGCCTCCAGCATCGATGTCGTGGTGCAGCTTGGTCGGAAGGACGGGAGACGTGGGGTCGAACAGGTGTGGGTGCCTGGTATTGAAAAATCAGAAGTGACCAGCTGAGGGATGTTTGGAAGCGTGCGCATTGAGCACTTTCGGACGGTGATCTCTCCCGTCTTGTCCCAACATGAGCGCGTTTGCGCTTGATCGCATTGATTGCGATGATTACACTCCTCTCAGGAGGATATCATGGCAAGCATTACCATCCGAAACCTTGACGATGACGTGAAGCGGCGCCTTCGCATCCGCGCGGCCGAACATGGCCGTTCGATGGAAGAGGAGGCGCGCGAGATCCTGCGCCACGTCGTTGGCGAGGCGAAGCCCAGCCACGATCTTGCTGCGGCGATCCGTGCGCGGGTCGCGCCTCTGGGCGGCGTTGATCTCGACCTTCCGCAGCGTGAAGCCATGCGCGAACCGCCCATATTCGACTAGGCCTGACGCATGATCATCCTCGACACGAATGTCATCTCCGAGCTTTTGCGCCCGGCCCCGGAGCCCAGGGTCGAACACTGGTTGTCGGCTCAGGACGGGCTCAACGTCTACCTGACCTCGATATCGGAGGCGGAGCTGCGCTACGGCCTCGCGATCATGGGGAACGGCAAGCGCCGCGCTGCGCTGGTTGATGCGGTGGATCGCATCCTGCGCGAGGACCTGGCCGGGCGCATTCTGCCCTTCGACAGCAACGCCGCGCAGTCCTGCGCCACCATCGCCGCCGCACGACGGTCCGCCGGGCGACCGATCGCCCAGGCCGATTGCCAGATCGCATCCATTGCCCACGCTTGCGGCGCCACCGTTGCCACACGCAATACGCCTGACTTCGAGGGTTGCGAGATCGACCTGATCAACCCCTGGACTGCCGCATGAACGCCGTTGAAATCGAACAAGCCGTTACCGAACTCGCCGAGCAGTCTTTCGACGCGGCCGACTTTCCCTATGCCTTCCTGATCGCCTTCGGCAACAAAGAGACGACGATCAAGCGTCTGCGCACCGGCGCGTCGAACAAATCAGACATCGGCGGCGTCCTGCAGACCAACAACATCCATCTTGCGACCTGCGCGCCGGGCGACATCGCGGCGACCCTGACCGCCCTTCGCGACAGCCCCGCGACCACCCGCGCCAAGGCCAAGTTCATCCTCGCCACCGACGGCATAGACCTCGATGCCGAGGACATCACCACCGGCGAAACCATCGCCTGCCGCTACTCCGATTTCCCCGACCATTTCGGCTTTTTCCTGCCGCTCGCAGGTATCTCCACCGTCAAGCAGATCCGCGAAAGTGCGTTTGACATCCGCGCCACCAGCCGCCTCAACCGGCTCTATGTCGAACTGATCAAGGACAACCACGACTGGGGCAGCGCCGAAAAACGCCACGACATGAACCATTTCATGGCGCGGCTGATCTTCTGCTTTTTCGCCGAAGACACCGACATCTTCGTCAGCGACAACCTCTTCACCGCCACCATCGACCAGATGGCGAACCGTGACGGGTCGAACACGCACGAAGTCATCGGCGAGATCTTCCGTGCGATGAACACCGCCATCCCCAAACGGGCCGAGGCCAAGCTGCCCCGCTGGGCCGACACCTTTCCCTATGTGAACGGTGGCCTCTTCTCGGGCAGCACCGATGTGCCGCGCTTTTCCAAGATCGCGCAGCGCTACCTATCCCATATCGGCAGCCTCGACTGGACGCAGATCAACCCCGACATTTTTGGCTCGATGATCCAGGCCGTCGCGGATGAGGAGGAACGCTCGGTCCTCGGCATGCACTACACGTCCGTGCCGAACATCCTGAAGGTGCTGAACCCGCTCTTCCTCGATGATCTCCGGGCAGAGCTGGAGGCGGCGGGCGACAACGCGCGCAAGCTGGCCAATCTGCGCGCCCGCATGGCCAAGATCCGCGTCTTCGATCCCGCCTGCGGCTCGGGCAACTTCCTTGTCATCGCCTACAAGGAAATGCGCGCGCTGGAATACGAGATTAACAAGCGCCGGGGCGAGCCGCTGCGCCGCACCGACATTCCCCTGACCAACTATCGCGGAATCGAGCTGCGGGATTTCTCGGCCGAGATCGCGCGGTTGGCGCTGATCATCGCGGAATACCAATGCGACGTGACCTATCGCGGCCAGAAAGAGGCGCTGGCTGAATTCCTGCCGCTGGATGCGCAGAACTGGATCACCTGCGGCAACGCCCTGCGGCTGGACTGGCTGTCTGTCTGCCCGCCCACGGGGACGGGGGTGAAGTTTCAGGCCGATGACCTGTTCATGTCGCCGCTGGATCAGGCGCAGATCGACTTCGTGAACGAGGGGGGCGAGACCTATATCTGCGGCAACCCTCCATATCTGGGGTCCAAATGGCAGAGCACGGAGCAGAAAGAAGACCTTGGGCGCATTTTCGAGGGACGCACGAAAAGCTGGAAGTCACTCGACTATGTTGCAGGCTGGTTCATGAAGGCCGCCGATTACGGGCTGCATACGCCCACCGTATCGGCCTTCGTGTCCACCAATTCGATCTGTCAGGGGCAACAGGTGCCGATCCTCTGGCCGTTGATTTCCAAGACAGGGCACGAAATCGCCTTTGCCCATACCAGTTTCAAATGGGCAAACCTTGCCAGCCACAATGCAGGTGTGACTGTTGTGATAGTTGGTATTTCAAATCATTCGGGCGCGGTGCGCAAGCTGTTCACGCTTGCTGAGGATGGCGGAGCGGTCGTCAGAGAGGCCGACAACATCAATGCCTATCTGGTGACCGCTCCAAATGTGGCGATCACGATGCGCTCGAAACCCGTTGATGACCGCGCAATCATGCAATTTGGCAACCACCCCTACTACGGGGCGGCGTTAATCTTTTCGCGCCAAGAAGGGCGAGAATTGATTGAAACTTATCCGAGGGCCTCACACTTTGTTCGACCTCTGTATGGCTCAAAGGAGTTCATCTCGGCCGCGCCTCGCGCCTGTCTCTGGATAAAGGAAAAAGACCGTTCAGCGGCAGAGTCAGTTCCGCCGATCGCCCAAAAAATGGCGGAGGTTGCCAAGGCACGACAGGCCGCCAAGCAGGACAAAGCCGCCCAGAAACTCGCTGAAACACCATATAGGTTTCGAGATCAGGTTACGGCGGAAAAATCAGTTATGGTCGTTCCGCGTGTCAGCTCGGAGAACCGGCCATACCTTCCTGTTGGCGTCTTGGCCCCTGAGAGTATCATTCAAGAAAAGTCCTTCGCCCTCTACGACGCCCCGCTCTGGAACATGGCGCTGATCGCCTCGCGTCTGCATTGGGTCTGGATCGGCACGGTTTGCGTGCGGATGCGAACCGATTTCAGCTATTCCAACACCCTCGGCTGGAATACCTTCCCCGTCCCAAAGCTGACCGAAAAAAATCGCGCTGATCTGACAGCGGCGGCCGAAGGCATCCTACTGGCGCGCGAGGCGCATTTCCCCGCCACCATCGCCGACCTCTACGACCCCGAAAAAATGCCCGCCAACCTCCGCGCCGCGCATGACCACAACGACGAGGTGCTGGAACGCATCTACATCGGCCGCCGCTTCCGTAACGACACGGAACGGCTGGAAAAACTGTTCGAGATGTACACGAAGATGACGACGAAGGTGAGCGTATGAGTAACTTCAATAGCATGACGCTGATGGCAGCGGGCGAGATGATTGCTGAAATGTCAACGCAAGCCGCGTTCTCGTCTCTTGTTTTAGGGTGGGGTGTCGAGGAATTCTGTGGCTCTGGATCGGGCGCTTCGAAGGCCAATGATTTAGTTAGGTTCGCCAAAAGCAGTATGGGACGGCGTTCTGTTCCGACGGTAAATGGGAACAGCGACCTAAGCAGAGCCATGATTGAGCATGCAATTACGGCATCCGAGCAGAGCAAGCGCAACAAGCCAGATGTCTGGTTGCGTCTTGTTGCTGGTCTGAAAATGGATGGCTTCGAACTTGTGGAAGAGGAGGTGCCAGACCCAATGGGCAGATCTTCCATTTTCGATGACGCTCCAAGGGTCATTATACAGACTGTTCTCAGGCGGATGCTGCCTGAGGATGTCCCTGAGACAGATTTTCGAGAGGCGACCAGCGAAATTGAGGCCTTACTTGGTCGGCACGGGTTTGGCGTCGCCAAGGGGCATTTGGATCAAGCGGTTCAGAACTTTTCGCAAGGGAACTGGTCTTCCGCCAACGCGATGATCAGAGATTTCTATCAGGAACTGCTGGACAAAATTGCGGAGTATTTTGGATGTAATCCTAAGGTTAGTGATGACGCGAAGAGGCAATACCTTGCAGATACAAAATCGGGACCATTCCTACTTCACGAATACAATGAGTGGGAGAACGACAGAGGCAAACCCGCGTACGTATTGGGGTTGTGGGCAAGATTGCATCCGCACGGCAGCCATCCGGGTCTGTCAGATGAAGAAGATTGTGCTTTTCGGTTTCAAATAATCCTGATCACAGCCCGTATATTCTTAAGACGTTTTGATAAGCGGGTGAAAGGTCAATGATCAAAGGTTTTCCCTCCATTTCGATTATTTATGCCACCAACGATAGTCCGGCTAAGCCGAACGATCCGGGTCGGCGGGCAATACAGGAATGCGCCTACGAAAAACGCTGGTCGGGCGAGATGGGTCAGAAAGTGAAAACATCATGACCCTTGACCCTGTCATGAGTGCGGAACGCACTCGCAGGCTGGTGGACGATCTGCGCGCCAAACCAGCGGAAACCACATGGATCGAGTTCAAGGAAAACAATGCTGACGGACCGTTGATCGGCAAGCTGATCTCGGCCTTGTCCAATGCCGCACGTCTGGCCGATCAGCACTTTGCCTATGTGGTTTGGGGGGTGCGAGACGGTGATCATGCGGCTGTCGGCACGGTTTTTGAGCCGACAGTGAAGAAGGAGAAGGGGCAGCCGCTCGAACTGTGGATTGCGAACCACCTGTCGCCAAGCATCGAGTTTCGTTTCGAAGAAGTCGATCACGATGGGGGGCGCCTGATCCTGCTGACCATCCCCGCCGCCGCAACCGCCCCGGTAGAATTTGACCGCACAGCCTATTTGCGCATCGGCAGCGCCACGCCGCGCCTCTCCGACCATCCGGAACGCCTGCGTTCCCTCTGGGCCAAGTTGCAGCCCTACGCTTGGGAGACAGGGGTCGCGGCGCAGTTCCTAACCGGCGACGACGTTCTTGAGCGGCTGAATTACGCCAACTACTTCGATCTTACGGGCCAGCCCTTGCCGGATAACAGGCAGGGGATCTTCGACAGGCTATTGGCGGATCGCCTGATCCAGAAAGATGTAAGCGACCGTTGGAACATCACCAATCTGGGTGCAATCCTGTATGCCAAGAAACTTGCCGATTTCGGCCCCTCTGTAGAGCGCAAAGGCGTCCGTTTCGTGGCCTATGCCGGCACCGGACGTGCAGATGACGTGAGCCACCGCCAGGATGGCCAGCGCGGCTATGCAGCGGGTTTTCAGGGGCTGGTGGACTATATCGACGGCCTTCTGCCTCGCAACGAACTGATCGGAAAAGCATTCCGCGAGGAGCGACCACTTTATCCGTCGATCGCGATCCGCGAATTGATCGCCAACGCATTGATCCACCAAGACATGACAATCACCGGTGCAGGACCACTCATCGAGTTGTTCAGTGATCGCATGGAGATCACGAACCCGGGCGCCCCCTTGGTTAGCCCCGACCGGTTTTTGGACTCGCCGCCGCGTTCCCGAAATGAAGCCCTTGCGTCGTTGATGCGGCGGATGAAACTTTGCGAAGAACAAGGCACCGGCATCGACAAGGTGATCTCGGCGGTTGAGCTACACCAGTTGCCACCACCGGATTTCCGCATGGAGGGAGACGCCGTGCGCGTGGTTCTGTTTGCACCACGCCGCTTTGCGGACATGACACCGGAAGAAGCCGTGCGAGCGTGTTACCAACATGCCGCGCTCAAATACGTAGGCGGTCAAAAGATGACGAACGCGACACTTCGGGAGCGGCTTGGCATCGACGACCAGAACGCTGCGCAGGCATCGCGGGTTATTCGCGCAACGCTGGATGCTGATCTGATCCGTCCTGCGGATGCTGAACGCCCTCGGGCCGGATATGTCCCCTCATGGGCGTGACAGGGACAACATTTGATCGGGTTTTGATTGTGCGTATGTGGGCTAGAGGGCGTAAATTGGAAAATACATATAAATCATACTGTTACGATAGGCAGGGTGCGGTATCGCTACTTGATCGGGTTTTGATTGCCTGCCCCAAAGCGAATGATTCCGCGCCCCTCAGAAGGAAAACATCATGACACAGCAGGTTCCTTCCGTCTCTGTCAATTACGCGGCCAATGGAAGCTCGACCAAATCGAACGAGCTTGGCATGCGCGAAATGCAAGAGGGTGCCTATGAGAAGCGGGGCGAGCAATACCTGCTGATCAAGTCGCCCCCGGCCTCGGGCAAGAGCCGCGCGCTGATGTTCATCGCGCTCGACAAGCTGCACAATCAGGGCCTGCGCCAGGCCATCGTCGTGGTGCCGGAAAAGTCCATCGGGTCCAGCTTCAACGACGAGCCGCTGAGCAAGTACGGCTTCTGGGCAGACTGGACCGTGCAACCGCGATGGAACCTATGCAACGCTCCCGGCGGGGATGACGGCAAGGTCGGCGCTGTCGGCAAGTTTCTGGCGAGCGACGACAAGATTCTGGTCTGCACCCACGCGACCTTTCGGTTCGCCGTGGACAAGTTCGGGATTGAAGCGTTTGATGATCGGCTCATCGCGGTAGACGAGTTTCACCACGTCTCTGCCAACCCTGATAACAAGCTGGGCACGCATCTGGGCGCACTGGTCGCGCGCGACAAGGTGCATCTGGTTGCGATGACCGGGTCCTATTTCCGCGGCGATGCCGAAGCCGTTCTGTCGCCCGAAGATGAGGCAAAGTTCGATACCTTTACCTATACCTACTATCAGCAGTTGAATGGTTACAAATACCTCAAGACGCTCGACATCGGGTATTTCTTCTATTCCGGGTCCTATGCGGACGACATCCTCAAGGTTTTGGATCCGACCGAGAAGACAATCCTTCACATCCCGAACGTGAACTCGCGCGAAAGCACCAAGGACAAGCATCGCGAGGTCGAGCATATCATTGACGCCCTGGGCGATTGGCAGGGAGCGGATCCCATCACAGGCTTTCAGCTGGTCAAGACGCCCGACGAGCGAGTCTTACGCATCGCCGATCTGGTGGACGACGAGCCATCCAAGCGTGACAAGGTTTCCGCCGCGCTGAAAGACTCCACGCAGAAGAACAACCGCGATCATGTCGACATCATCATCGCCCTGGGTATGGCGAAAGAAGGGTTCGATTGGATCTGGTGCGAACACGCCCTGACGGTGGGTTATCGCGCCAGCCTGACGGAGATCGTGCAGATCATCGGCCGCGCCACCCGCGATGCCGAGGGCAAGACCCGAGCGCGGTTCACCAACCTTATCGCGGAGCCCGACGCCGCGGCCGAAGCCGTGACCGAGGCAGTCAACGATACACTGAAGGCGATCGCTGCAAGCCTGCTGATGGAGCAGGTGCTGGCCCCACGTTTCAACTTCACGCCCAAGACCGTGAAAAGTGGCCCTGTCGAAGGGTTCGATTACGGCGAGGGCGGCTATGACCCCAACAAAGAGAACGTTGGCTTCAGCGAGGCCAGCGGGCAGTTCCAGATCGAAATCAAAGGTCTGGTCGAACCCAAGAGCAAGGAAGCCAAGCGCATCTGCCAAGAGGACCTCAATGAGGTGATCACAGCTTTCGTTCAGGACAAGACTACGATCGAACGGGGTCTCTTCGACGAAGAGCTGGTGCCGGAGGAACTGACGCAGGTTCGCATGGGCAAGATTGTCGGTGCCAGGTTCCCAGAGCTAGATGCAGAGGATCAGGAAGCGGTGCGCCAACACGCAGTTGCTGCGCTGAACCTGACCCAAAAGGCGAAAGAGATCGCGCTGTCGAACCGCGATGACACAGAAACAACCGGCAATACCGCCTTGATCGACGGGGTGCGCAAATTCGCAATGGACGTGCGCGAACTCGACATCGATCTGATTGATCGCATCAACCCGTTCGGCGAAGCCTACTCGATTCTGGCAAAGACGATGAGCGAGGAAAGCCTTCGGCAGGTCCAGGCCGTCATCTCGGCGAAAAAGGTGCAACTGTCACCGGACGAGGCGCGAGATCTGGCGAAACGCGCCGTCAAGTTCAAGCAGGAGCGGGGCCGTCTGCCTTCCATCACATCGCCTGATCCGTGGGAGAAGAAAATGGCCGAAGGCGTGGCGTATCTCGCGCGCATGAAGCAGGAGGCTGCCAATGGCTAAGGGTTTCACGGACGAAGACGACGCCCTCCTTGCTGAGCTTGGCGTCGAGGTCGAGGTCAAGAAGCAGCTCAGCCGCACACCACGCGAAGAACGCATCATCGCAGGTTTTGAGGAAATCTTGCGATTTGCAGATGAGCATGGCCGGCCTCCCCAGCACGGGGAGGATCGTGATATCTTTGAACGCCTCTACGCCGTGCGTCTTGATCGGATCCGCGACTTGCAGGAATGCCGCGACCTCCTTGCCCCACTCGACGAGCAGGGTCTCCTAGCAAACACCCCTGCGCCCTCAGCATCAGACTCCGATGACCTCGATGACGATGCCCTCCTCGCCGAACTGGGCGTGGAAGTTGCTAAATCACCCCTCACGGAATTGAAGCATGTCCGGTCAACAGCCGAGAAAAAGGCCGCCGATGAAGTCGCAAACCGCGAGAAATGCAAGGATTTCGCGACGTTCAAACCCTTGTTCGAGCAGGTCCAGAAAGAACTGGATAGCGGCTTGCGCGAAACTCGCCCGTTCGAGATGAAAGCCGAGATCGAGAAGGGACGCTTCTTCATTGTCAGCGGTCAAAAGGCCTATGTCGCCGACAAGGGCGAGACCATCACCAACGAGCAAGGTCGCACGGATGCGCGTCTGCGGGTGATTTTCGACAACGGGACCGAGAGCAACATGCTGATGCGCTCGCTTCAGCGCGCGTTGAACAAGGACGACGCCGGACGGCGGATCACCGATCCATCGGCAGGGCCACTTTTTTCCGATCAGACACTCGACGGTGATGAGGCGAGCGGGATCATTTATGTGCTTCGCAGCAAATCCGATCATCCACTTGTGGCCGAAAATCGCGAACTCGTACACAAGATCGGCGTCACCAATATGAGCGTTGAAAAGCGGATCGCTGGCGCACATCTGCAACCAACGTTTCTGATGGCGAACGTCGAGGTGGTTGCGACTTATGAACTCTACAACATCAATCGGACAAAACTGGAGAACCTGATCCATCGCATCTTCGAGCCCGCGCGGCTCGAGATCGAGATCATGGATCGCTTTGGTAGGCCCGTGATTCCGAGAGAGTGGTTTCTCGTGCCAATATTCGCGATAAAGGATGCAGTTGAACGGATCAAGGACGGGACGATTTCGGGCTATGTCTATGACCCGAAACAGGCGCGATTGGTATCTGTCTCATAGCTGGCGCATGGCAGAACAGCACAGCCACATTCGATTTCCAGATCATCCCCTCGCCTTTGCGTCCGAAGAGCGCGCCCGACCACCAAAACGTGTTTTCTTTGGCTTTGCCCTCGCGGCTTCTGCGTATCCCTGTAGCGCGCCTGTGTAGGTCTGCACCGCAGTCTCGAATTCCTTGTCGCCCATGGAGATCGCCGCGGGTGCTGCAGGTTCTGAATGCTCGAGGGTGATTTTCTTCGGCCTGTTCGAGACTGGCGCTGCAGCAGGAGGATAGGGCAAGGAATGCCCCTGCCGTGCTTTGTCGATCTCCTCAAAATGCCGGTCCGCATAGTAGCGGATGTGATCCGCCTTGATGGGATATTGCCCCTCGGGCAGGACAAGGACCTTGTCGAGCGGGAAACGCAGCAATTCAGCGGGGGATACCAGCGCCCGTTCTTCCGAGCGACGGCTGATATTTGCACTTTCCGAGAGCTTGCGCACGGTTGCCTGTGATCTGGTCTTGCCCACGATCGTGCGCTTGCCGAGGGCTGCGGACAGCACGTCGGCGGTGCGATCATCCTGCGGGGTCATGTAGATCTGCACACCCGCACCGGCCTGCAGCGCGCGGCGGTCGGTTTCGCCATAGATGCCCTCAAGACCGGGGATCGACTGCGAGATGATAAAGAGCCGCCCGCCATAGGAGCGGATCGTCTTGATGCTCTGCAAGACCAGGGGTTGTTTGCCCAGTTGGTCGAATTCATCCATCAGGAACATGACGGGATGTGCCTCGTCCGGTCCGGGATGCGCGCGCTGCAGACATGCGATGGCATCGGCGAACAGGAGCCGGATCAGGGGGGCCAGTGTTTTCAGGTGCTCCGGCTGCACGACAATATAGAGCGACTGTGGCTCTCGTCGGAACGTCCCGAAGTCGAAATCGCTTGCCTGTGTTGCCCGGTCCACCGCCGGATCGAGCCAGAGCTCCAATCCGGCCCCGCGGATCACACTGACATAGGAATCGAGAATCTTATCCACTTCGTCGGCCATGCTCAGGAAAATCTCTGCCACCACCGGGTTTGCGGTCTGCATGGCGGCCCGTTTGTAGAATTCCTTTTTATTGCCGCCGCCAGTCATGATCCGCAACGCCTCACCGATCGTCGGCTTTCCGGTCTCGATGGCATAGAGGCAAGACGCCACGAACAGGCTGCGTCCGGCCTGGAAAAAGCTCTGCGCGTTCACGCTTTCGACGATGAGGAACAAGTCCGCCATGGTGTTTACGGCGGTGTATTGCTGCTCGGGGCTGGGCAGATCGGCAATGCGCTGGAGAGGATTGAACCGGTGCGTGCGGGTCAGGACAGGCCCGTTTTTACCTTCGGGCTGAACGTAGTCATAGGGCGAAAAGTACCAGACCTGATTGTTCAGCGCCTTTTGGCGGTGGATGGATGTCTTCTCGAAATTCTCGCCCTTGACGTCAAGGATCACGGCACTGCCCTGGAAGTGCAAAAGGTTTGGCAAAACGAAGCCTACCCCTTTGCCCCGGCCCGTTGGCGCGATCATCATTGCGTGTGGGAAGCGATCTGGCGTGGCCGACACGAAAGGCGCGCGGGACGCAGGTGACCCGAGCTTGCCGAACAGAAAGCCGTTCTGGGAAAGAGACGCCGACATACGGTTGCGGCGGAGCTCGGGACGCGACTGGAAATGCGCATCATCATAATCGGTGAGCGACCCGCGATGAACGGATGTCGCTCCTGTCGCCGCCAGAAGCAGGGCAGGAAGTGCCGTGATGAGCCACGCAGTATGTTCCACCGCAGGGTTTGCCTTGATCCGTGGATCAGACAGATTGAGCAACCAAAGTTCGAAAATATCGAACCCACCCAGGTCTTCGCCAAATCGCGCCATCAGATAGAGCGTGGCGATCGCGGCACCGATCCAGGTGCCAACACCGAGACCGAGCAGGATGGCGATCGGATACCGCCAACGGCTTTCCATTGCATGCAGCATGTTTTGAATCCTCTAGAGGCCGTAATCGCCACTGGTATCGTCCCGGTCGCGCCCCCGCTCCTCGGCGCGCTCGAAAGTCTCGATACGGGTCCGGTAGGTGGCGGCGGGTTCGCTGTCGCGACCGGCAATGTCATCACCCGCATCCACTGCGGCGATGGCCTTTAACTCCGAGAACACGGCTTGTCGCAGACCAGGGTCTTCGATGCGGTCCATGAGCGGATCGATCCGGCCCGCTGCCAACTGATCCATATCCCCGTCGCGCAGGTCTTGCCGCACGTCGGAGATCAGCTTGTCCAGCGTGGCGATGTCGGCAAGGCGACTGCCCTGCCCCGCGTCGAGAATGTCCTGACGCGCCAGATCCGCCAAAAGATCACGATCCATGTGCAGCCCCGCAAAAACATCACGCGCGCGCGCCTGCAGATCGCGTTCCAGCCCAAGCCAGTCCGCGCGCTCCTGTGCGTCCACTGGGCGTGAGGCTTCGAGTTGCGCCTCGCTGCGATGGGGTGCGGTGAAACGGGCAGCGACTTCTTCGACGCTGCTGCCCGCCTCCTCGAGCCGTGCCTCCATCGGTGCCAGAACCCGCGCCAATTCCGCCCGGAAATGACCCAGTGCAGCATCGGCCTCAGCCGAGAGCGGATGGCCCTCGTCTCCTGCCCGTGCAGCCAGCCCCGCAAACCCTTGCACTCTGTAGGGATCGCGCTCGGGCGACACCGATGAAGAATGATCCGCAAGAAAGTCGCGGCCCAGAAGCGTGCCCATTTCGCGGGCCTGCCCGGCAAAGAGCTGTTCCAGTTCGACCTTTTCGGCACCGGGCGCCATGTCCTGAATGGCGCTCCAGGCGGTGTCGGCTTCCGCTTGCAATGTCTCGCGGGCGGCGACCAGACGACCGATCACATCCGCTCCGGCAACGGGGATCTCAACCCCTTCGGCAAACCCTTCTTTCACCGGCATTCCTTTCATCAAGTTGGTGGCGGCAAGCTCTGCGCCCACCGCGATGCGCCCCATCCATCCATCCGGAGGGGTGTCGGCCTCCAGGCCCATCCCCGCAAGTTGCGCCAGCTGCCGATACCCCTCGGCGTGTGTGCGTATCTCGGCCTCTCGCAGAGCGCGGCTTTCAGGATCCAGCGGGGCAACCACTGGCTCCCGTCCCTCCTTGCGGGCCGCCTGCAAATCGGTGTCCCGCGGGGCGTTTTCCATGATGCCACGCGACAGACGGGAAGAGGCGTTCAGCACCAGCCCGTGCTCGCCCGCGATCTGCGCATGCAGCTCGCGCATCATGTCATAGCTGATCTCGGAATGGCGGCTGATCGAGAGGAACTTGCCGTCCTCCATCCCGACCTTGTCAACAAGAACATGGGCATGCACATGATCTGTGTTGCAATGAAGGGCCGCCACATACCGATATCGATCCCGGTAATCCCCGCCGAACACCTCCTGCGCCCATTCGCGCGAGATGGCTTCCGCCAACTCCGCCTCGGTTCCCTTGGGAAAGGACAGGATGATGTGATCGGTGTGACCCCGTTTCGGCGCCCCGCACCAGGAAGCACTCCAATCGGCAATGACATTTTCCATGCCACGCTCGCCAAAGACACGATCGATGCCGATCTGGTTCGACCAGGCTGCGACCTGCGCCTCGTCGCGCAGGATGTACTTCATCTGTCTGCGCAACTCTTTGGGTGAATGACACCCGCCCGAGCCAACCCGCTTCACCACGCTTTGCGGCACCCGCAGCGCGTTCCAGGACATTACCGCAACTGCCCCGCCGGACGTGCCACGCCGACGGCCCGAAGATACGCGCGCCTCGCCTGCCATGGCTGCAGACCGCCGCCCCACATGAGGCAGTATCTCGCCCAATACCGCCTGCTGGAGGGTGCGTGTTTCAGCCATCGCGCTGCCCCTCCCCAACGTCCCGAAGATCGGACACCCGGACGAAGGACCCGCGCAGCGAGGCCGCGCGCAAAGCCTGCACGGCCCGGGCAACCTCTTCAGCCCGGTCCGCAAGCCGACCGACCATTGCCGCGTCGCGCGCGTTCCACCGCAGCTTGCCCGCATGGGCAAGCTTCAGCATCTGCACAAGATTGCGCGCCAAGGCATTGAGCTGATTGGCCGACGCCTTGAGCGCCGTGACCTCGTCCCGGCGAAACGCGACAATGCCGGATGACAGACGGATCATGTGCCGGAGCAGACCCGACGTGGTCATGCCCGTCTCAGCCACAAGCGCCTCGAATGCTTCGGCCTCACGGGCGGACACCCGAACCTGCAGCACGCGGCCCTTTGTGGTTCGATCCGTCACCACGCCGCGCGCCCGCACGCGGGCGACAGTGGGCCGGGAGCAGCCAACACGCGCGGCGATCTCCCCATCGCCAAGCCCTTGCGCGGCGAGCCGGAGAACCTCCTGTCGGGCAATGGTGGAGAGGCGTTTGGACATCGGCGGCAAGATTTATCATTAGATATCTTTTGTAAACACGAAAACTCTAATGAGTCGTCGCACAAGTTTTGTCATACACAATACCGTTCCTGTCAACGTCCCTTTGGTCCGTTGTCGCACCTTCGGTGATCAGCAGGCAGGGCCTTGGCCATGCCTGCTGTAAACCCCACGCGACAACGAACAGACCGAAGGGACACCGCCTCCCCCGCGCCGCGATCCGGGACCCCGGCCCGGATCCTGAACAGGCGCGGGAATGACGTCGGCGCAGCCGACACGATATCCCTTCATTGGCGTTGAATGCTCAAAGGGGTTCTCCCGGAAGGAGAAGAAGACCTTGTGGGATTGGAACGCCTGCACGGCCCCGTGCGTATTACCTCGGCGCTGATACGGATAGTCGATGGTCCGGTGACCCGACACCTCGAAGGCTGATGGCAGCATTGAGAAATTGTCACAACGACGCGATGGCGAAAAAGATGGGCGCTGCAATGACGGTCGGCGTGAGTGACCGGCTGACCGATTGACCGATTGACCGAACGCGTACGCAGATGATCGCCAAAACAGCACATCGCCACAGCAGCTGCACATCTGTCTGACCCAAAGGTTGAACGCCTTTATCGCGCAAGGTCTGGACGCCATCCCGAGGCATCGCCATAACGGCACAAAATATACGTTATGGAGACATTGAATGCTTGTTGTGACGGCCATCTCCGCGAAGGGCGGTTCGGGAAAGACAACTCTCATACAGATGCTTGCGTCCGCCATGCTCGCACGCGGCCGCCGTGTGCATGTCATGGATGCGGATGCTGACAAGCAAATCCTCGAATGGGAATCAAAAAGCGCGCGCGCCGACTTCGGTGATCTGCCACGCCTTCCATGGCCCACAGGCTTGACCGTGGCCGATGCCCCCGAGACCGTTGAAGGCCTTTACCACGCGCTGGACAGCTTTGAGGCTGAAGGTGTTGATCTGGTTCTGATCGACACCCGCCCCGGCGAACACCCCGACACCGAAACACTGGCGCTGGCCTGCGACATGATCCTGGTGCCGACCGTGCCGGTACAATCGGATTTCGTAGCGGCCCTGAAAACCCTTACATGGGTTATACGCATGATCGAGACCCTCGGGCCGGATGACCCCGCCCCGCTGTTTTCAGCGGTATTGATGAACGCGGACAAACGCGCGATCGATTTCGTGACCGCAGGAGATGACTTTGAGCGTGATGCGGCAAGACGCAGGGTTCACCGGCAGGACCTTGAGGTTTTCGAGGTGATTTCAACCCTGCCACTTCTGCCCACGCCGGTGCCCCATCTCACTGCGATCCAGCGCATGCCGCTGACCGGACCGCTGGGATATGTGCGGGACATTTATGAACAAGATCGTCGTCATCGGTTGCAAGCGGGGCATCTTTCCTCCGCCCTCGCCTTATGCAGCGATGTCCTTTGCGACATCGAGGCCATGGTGGACGCTGCCAATGGTTAGGAAGATTCCAAACCGGTCCGGGACCGCTGTCTCGAACGAAGACAGGCTGGCGCGATCGCGGCAGTTCGCCACGAGCGCCACGAAATATGCCGCATTCAATCAGAGTACGGCGGCAGCGGTCGCGACAGAAGGCCCAGCGGCAAATTCAGTGGACAAGAAAGAACCCCGGAAAGGGGAAAAGGCAGCCTCGGCTGAAACGGCGCGCATCAACCCAGGGGTATCCACCCAGCCGTTGGCGGACGATGCTTGCAGCAATAGCACCGAAGCGCAGTCTCGAACCTATTACGTGCGCATCGGGGCTGAGGATCAGGCACGGATTGATGCGCTGGCAGAACGATCTGGCCTTGACCCGGACTACGTTCGGCGTGCCTTGATCAAAGCGGTTCGCGCCCGCATGCAAAACCTGCGCGACACCGCAACCTGGCATGAGATTGCCTCCGCTGCACGACCACGCCTGGCCGAGCCCAAAGGCACTGGTGCCCCCTTTATGAAATCGATGATCAGGCTCGACGCCACCCTTGTGGCGGCGTTGCAGACAAGCATTGATGACCCTCTCAACGTCTATGGGGTGACGCAGCTGTTATCCGCCTTCGGTAAGGCGCTGCTGCACTCCGAGATCGAAGAGCTCACTCAAAAGATCAGCGGCATCGAAGCCCGGGCAGCGCGTCCTGATCCAGCGTAAAGGCATCGCGTGCAGTCACGACAGCGATTTGACCGCCTGTCTCGATCATGTCGATGAGCTGCGCCCATTCGGCAGGATCAGCATCTCGGTGCGTTGCGATCCCGTCCCGCACGGAGAAGGCAGCCTGCTCTCCACTCGTTGCAAGAAACACAACCTTTTGTGGCGTTCTGCCGTCTTCGAAACGCAACAAAAAATATGAATGGTTCACGTATGAGTTGTAGACATGGTCGGGATCGCAAACTAAGAGCACAGTCCCGTCGTTCGCTGTCGCGGCATAGGTCTCCAGACCTCGCGACACGCCGATCTCCCATTCGGCAGCGACAGCCGATGAAGCCGCGCCCAGAAAGAGCGCAATGTATAGAGGCCTGTAAAGCAAGTTTGTAAACTCCGTTTTGTGTCGGTTAAGTATATAGGTGCAGGCAATTACCCACCACCTGAAAGCTGCGGCTCCGACCAAATGGAGGTCAGGAGTAAAGTATGAAAAATTATGCGGGTCATCCCGTCGAAGTTATTTGGGCGACAATAAACGGTGAAGATGTCGAGGTCGGCGTCGTGTTCCGATGGAATTGCGGCATGCGCCGTACCAGATGGTCCGATGGCTTTGATCAGGCAGACAGCGCAAATTTGAAGTACGTTCCTTATGATGACGCAGGATAGACCTGCCATCAGCCCTACGATGTTTGCAAGCGACTGGAGCAGGACGCGGTTGTGATCCGGGGGCAATGACACCGAGAGAGAGCACACGCGGGAAAGAGATCGTTGCAAGGGCGACGACGGTTTGCAACCCTACCAAAGAGAACCGATAGGAGACCCATGAGATGAAAGAGATTTTCAACGTTGGCGAGACAATCTTGCTTGACGGCACGCCGCTTGCACTCGTGACCCGCGATGGCGTCAAGGCCTGGATCGAAGACGGCATACAACACAGCTTTCGCTACGACCGGGTGCGTGATCCTCTCAGCGGGCAGATGAAATACCGCTGCCTCTACGAGAAGAACGGGTCGGATATGCCATTCGCGCTGGTAGGCGATCCTGACAGTGAGGAAGGCGCTCGCGTTATCCTGTTCGACCAGAAGCCAGACCCATAGCCCTTCGGAATCTTATGCCAAGTGGCGAAGACTAGAGCCCCTCGGCTTCGCCCGGCGGCAGCGTCCGCCTTGCAAGAGGGATGCAGACCCGTCAGGGCTCAAAGCGGATCGTGAAGGCGACCATGTGGCAAACGTTTTGGGATGGCTCAGGATGAGACAGACCAAGACGTATTGGCACAGGAAGACAGCAAGGTCAGAATTCAGGGCGCAGCCTCAGCAGCCCGGCCCCGCTTACGGGGCTTGCCCATGTCGAAACCTTCACCATTGTAGACAGTCACGCACATCGCAGCATGGACGCCTCTTTCCCAGGTGCTGCATCGTGTTCGGCCCAGAGCGGTCGTTCATCGAGCCGCCTCGCGCCGCATTGCGGTATCTCTGAACCTGCCGTTCGTCGCCAGTCGCAGCATTCTTGACCGTCCAACATCAGGAACCGCTTTCCAACTTGAATGACCTGAAGCCTTCGGGCGAAGAGAGTGTCGCGACGATCAGCATGGGAACTGCTCAGGCTCCGTTCCCAACAGCCCAGCCCGAAGGGTGCGCCCACCACACACACGTAAACCCCATGGCTGGCGTTGTTCAGGAGGCCTACCGAATCCACTTTCAGGTCATATGGGCAACAACATCTAGCGCTTGCACGGCACATATCATACCATAAACGAGAGACCTTGCCCAACCACTACGTACCACTGGCTTGCGTTTATGGCCGCTTGGAATTCGATATGAACAATTTTCCCCGGCCCTCTGAAATCATGAGGCACAACAGACCCTATCTATTCTCGGACAGCAAAACTGAGGGCGTATACATATTGGCAAAATCCGAGCTGAGCCATCATTTGGAAAGCTTAACTCAGCGGAATCAGCACCAGGACTTTGAGATTTTTGCGCGCAAGCTGTGCGAGAGAGAGATTTGCCCGAACCTCCGTCCTCAGACCGGGCCGGAGGGCGGCGGCGACGGAAAAGTAGATACGGAGACTTACTCCGTTGCGCCCGAGATATCAGACCGCTGGTTTCAGGGACTGCCAGGCTCAGGTGCGGAAAGGTGGGGATTTGCTTTCAGCGCGAAGGAAAAATGGGCGCCGAAAGTTCGGAGCGACGTCCAGGGCATTGTTGATACAGGTCGTTCTTACGACAGAATTATATTCGTCACCAGCCGCGCGGCGCGATCCAAGGATCGCCTGCGGGTCGAGGACGAACTCGTCAAAAAGTTCAATGTTCCCGTCACGATTCATGACAGATCATGGATTATTGACCGGGTTTTTGAGCATGATCACAAAGACCTTGCATATGAATATCTGAAGGCTGGTCAGTATGACGAGTCCAAAATGGTGGTCGGGCCGCGCGATTTTGAACGGAGGAAGACTCTAGACGCACTCGAAGAACGGATCGCCAAGGGAGGACAAAACGGCGGAGAAATCACGCAGCGGGTCGTGGACGCTCTGGAAGCTGCGCAGTTGTCGAGAATGCTGGAAAGGCCGCGGATCGAAACAGTCGGTCGATTTGACCGGGCAATAAAACTGGCAAAGAAGCACGGAACTAGGCGGCAGAAAATGCAGGCCATCTATGAGGGCGCCTGGACCGATCTGTGGTGGTTCGATGAAATTGACGCCATCAATGAATCATACGAGGAGATTGAAGCGCTTGCGTTTGAGGAGAACCACGCGGACGACATATCCAAGTTGTCCAACCTGTACACGGTTCTGACTGCGCGGGTTATGCAGGGTTGGGAAGGTGCTGAGGAACTTGAGATTGAGGCGCGCGGCGAACGTCTGCGAGTCAAGGTTCAGGAGATTAGCGCAGACGCGTCCCGGCCAAACAATGCGCTTTATGGAAAGGCGCTTGGCCACCTGCTGGAGCTATCGTCTGCATCCGTCAAGACAGATGTAGAAAGCCTGGATGCAGTCTGGAACGGCCTTTCCGATGTTATTGATCAAGCACATGGACTTGGAGAATTTCCTGCTGAGATGATCGATCAAGTGATCGATGCGCTACAGCCCTTTGCTCCTGCCAGCGATGCATTCGATGCTCTGGTGCTTAAGCTAGCTGAGTTTATGGGCGAAAGGGCCAAAGAAGGAAAAGCCGGAAAAATCCTCTTTCGAAGAGGCGAGCAGCGGCTCGAAGCCGAAGAGCCAATAGAGGCCATTCGCTGGCTTGGCAAAGCGTCGATTTATTTCATGAAGGAGGAATACGCGGAAGAGCAGTTCGAAACGCTCTATTGTCTTTCTGTTGCCTATCGCGGCGCAGGCCTTCTGTGGGCAGCGCGCGCGACGTCGCTATCATCGCTGGTCAGAATGGTCATTTTGTCAGATGGCACTGACGGCCCCAGGCCGGAGCTTGTTCCATCCGCAAGCCTCTTCGCCATGATATCCATACAGCTCGGACGGTTTGTCGATGCGCTGAATGTGATCCTCTGGCTGAACAGCCTGCATGAAGTTCTGCCCTTGTCCGATGAGGGCCGCGAAGGCCTCCGGAACAAGCTGCTTGAGTTTGACCGCCTTCTGATGTGTCAGATCGTCAACCTGGAAGCAGACGATCTCCGGGCGCTGTCCACTGTGCCCGACATGCTTGAGAAGCTGCGTTTGTTCTCGGCCCGCATGGCGTTGATACTCTTGCTGGGCCATGCCGAAAGCTTGGAGCAGGATGGCTCGATCCCTGAAGAGGGCTCGATAGATGAACTCAAAGAACTTGCAGAGCTGGCCGCTGTGCAGCCGGCGGCCCGAGACCTTCCCAAGCGCCTTCTAATGTACCAGAACCGCGAGTTTGAGGCCTCAGTGATCCTCCTGGGTGTAAAGGTGAAATTCACTGCGGACGCGTCGGTGTTCGGGCACTTGCTGTGCGAGGCCCATATCGGCGCGCTCGAAGGCTTCCTGGCAACATCTATTGAGACGGGTATGCTCGCCCACGCCTCAGAATTGTCTGTGTCGGTAGAGATATGCGAAGACCTCGGTGAACCTGACATTATTTTTGATCCGGGCTCAATGATGCTGACGGTCAAGTGGCCTGTCGAACTGGATGTCAGAGATGTTGCCCACCATCAGACGCTTTGCGATCATCTTATAGACTTTTGCGCCCGGGTTATCGACGCAATTGCTGTGGTGAATCCTGACAAGGACAACGGGTTCATGTCGCAGCTCGTAGACGAGTTTGTTATCCAGCGCAGTATCAGCTTCAGCAATGCTTGCATTGGCAATCATCGGCTTTTCGGTACGCACGCATCAACTATCGCGGGGCTGCAGTTCCTTTCCGAGAGGGAGTACCAGCTTAAGAGTGATGCGCCAACTGTGATAAGGGGAGCGTTTCTTGATGAGCGTAGGGGAGAGGACGAGGGATTTACGGACCCGGAGAAGATTGTTCAAAGTCATCGGGGTTACGTCGTCGAGTCCATCATTAACTTGCATCTCTGGGATAGGGCCGGATGGAACGGAATAATGTTTGCGGGTTATGGCCCTGCATATCCTCCCATGCTTGCGCTGATATTTCGTGATGAACAAACGGCATGTTCAATATTTTCCGGATGGCGAGATAAATTCGGGTCGCGGGATAAGGAGGATGCTATTCGGATTGCGCTCCTGAGAGGGGTTGATGCGCAGCATCCGTCACATTACCGCGCGTCGATCTCCAAGAATTTCGACCCCAAAAAGGATGGTCTGGACCCAAGCAAGAAGTTTATGCAAGCCTCGCGGATGCTAACCATGACCCCGCCAAACAGCAACAACCTGGATACGTTTCTATCTGACTTCGAGGAGAAGCAGTGTTTCATTCTGGCACCTGCGGTTCTTGGGCCTGAGGGTGAACCGCAGTTTTTCACTGACCTTTCGATTTTGAAGCGAATGCTCTATGTCCGGGAGGCGTGGGAGGTTGGCGTTCACGACCAAGACGGCATGGCACTTCGCAGTGACGACAACATCCTGGTGCCGGATGGGATTGAAAACCCGCCATGCTTTGAATTGATGGAATTGAAGAAGCGCCTTCGGGAGGCGAGATAAGACACTTGCGCCTACCATGCGATCACCTGATTCTGCCACTCAGACATCCGCTTCCGCGCAAGCAGGTCATTCGTGCGGCGCGCAGCGAACGACTGGAAGGTCCCGCAAAGCCGCCCGTCACTCAGCCTTGCTGAAATCCCGCGCGAGAATCTCCCGCGCATGCGCGACCCATTCTGGGGTCAGGCTCAGCGATTTCGCCTTGTTTTTGGGATCAAAAATCAGGCCGTTCTCGAAAAGCCGGTTGGTGATGGCCCAATCGACTCCCTTCCAGACCTGATCGCCGTAATGCAGCGTCAGGCTAAGGATCGCGAGAGCCGCATCATCAATCTTATCGATGTCGAGTGCCATCTCCCCCTCGTTTTCCTATGTCTGCCCGCTTTTCGAACCGCGGCCGCGCATCATGCATAACCCCGCCGCTTCTTTATCGCGGCAAGTTTCATCAGCGCGGTGACAGCGCGCCCTTCATCTGGATGCTGCTCAATCATCATCTGCCCACGCGCGCCAATGCGGCCCCATTCGCGCACCAAGCTGGCGCCCCCAAAGAGATCGGGCTGAATGCTCATGCGGTAAAACCGCCGCATCTGCAGGTCGGTCGGGAACACCTCAAGTTGAGCGACAGAGTGAGACATATCGTGATCCAGCAGGCTTTCTTCCAAAATATCAGGTGGAAGCCTGCTCTTCCACCTCGATTTCCCCGCGAGGGGAAAAGGGGGCTCACGCCCCCTTCTCGAACTTCATGACCGGGATGCCCAGCTTCTTGGCCTTGTCGGCGAGGTTCTCCTGGATGCCGGTGCCCGGGAAGACGAGAACACCCACCGGCAGCACCTCCAGCATGGCGTCGTTGCGCTTGAAGGGGGCGGCTTTGGCATGCTTGGTCCAATCGGGCTTGAAGGCCACCTGCGTCACGCCCCGGGCCTCGGCCCATTTGGCGGCGATGAGTTCTGCGCCCTTGGGGCTTCCGCCATGTAGAAGGACCATATCGGGATACTTGGTGCGGACCTGGTCGAGCTTTCCCCAGATCAGCCGGTGATCGTTGAAGTCGGTCCCGCCGGTGAGGGCAACCTTAGGGCCTGCGGGCAACATCACCTCGGTTTCTGCGCGGCGCTTGGCGGCGAGGAAGTCACGGCTGTCAATGAGCGCGGCGGTCATGTGCTGACGGTTCACCATCGAGCCGGTGCGGGGCCGCCAGGTCGATCCCGTGTGATGGACGAACTCGGTGGCGGCGTGATCCCGCATCATGTCCATGCAGTTGCGCCGTTCGATCAGGGTGAGGCCTTCGGCCGTCAGGCGCTCGAGTTCGGTGGATTTCACCTCGGAGCCGTCCTGCTCGCGCTGGAGGCGGCGCTGCGCCTGTTGGTTCTCATCGAGCGACCGCTCAACCCTCGCCGTGGCGCGGTGGAAGAGGTTGACCTGGCCCCAGAGCACCTCTTCGAGGTCGGGTTCCATGCGGGTGTCTTCCAGGCTCGCGACGAGGGCATCGAAGATGTCTGCGATGGCGACCGCAAGGCGCTGCCCATCGGGCATCGGGCGCGGATCGGGCTCATCAAAGGGACGGAAGCCATAAAGCTGCAACTCGTCGAGCGCATGGGCGGTCTGGGATGCGGTGTGGGCGGGTTCATACGTGTCGTCGTTAGTGTGGATCGTCATCTGTTTCTTGCCTCCGGGCCTGTCTCATCCGCGCGACAACCCGCGCGGCCTTCATGGGCTGCGAAAGCTGTCACTGGGGACGCCCCCTCACCCCGCCTTCGGGGCCGGAAAGCATGTGGAGGAGGGCGGCAGGCAAGCTATTTGCTTCGCGATGCAAAGCGGGGGCTCGTCCCCCGCGGCGGAAATAGCTTGCCTGCCGCCCTTGAGGGGGCGTCCGCTTTGACGGCCGCCTGCCCATCTCTTGAAGGCCGCTCGGGTGTCGGGTGGATGAGATTTACCCGGGAAGAGGCAAAAGGTGATGATCCACACCCACGACAGGACTGCAGGACCCCTACCCCCTCAGCCCCTGACCACCCTCTGCGCGATGCTGCTCAGCCTGACAGGCGCTGCCGATCCTCAAGCCCGATCTGCCCTGCCAGATGCTGGCGCAGCGCCTCTTTGCCGGTCGCCCGGAGATCATCGTTGAAATCCCCGAGTTGTGGCTCGAGCACATGGCACCCAATCCCGACCTCTGTGGCTCTGGCGCTCAACCTCTCTGCCGCGCGTTGCCCGGCCGGATCGCGGTCTATGGCGATGTAAAGGCGCTGCAGCCCCTCCGGCAACTGGACCGCCCCGAGGTGACCCGACGAGAGAGCCGCCCAGACGGGAAGGCCGGAGGCCGCCTCGGACAGGGACAGCATGGTCTCGATGCCTTCGCCGACCACGAGGATGTCTTCATGCGGGGTCAACCTGACAGCATTGCCAAGGAGGTGACCCATGGCACGCCGCTGCGTCTCGACATCCGCTTTCCCCTGACCGTCAAGAGCCAGCCAGGTGCGATGCACACCCTGCAAAGCCCCTGCCCCATCGGTGACCGCCGCGATCAACGCCGGTCGTGGGATGCTCCGGGTCTGGCCCTCATCCCGATGCCAGCACTTCGGGTGGAAGCGCAGCGCACTCGTCATGCCGCCTTGGGTCAGGCCCCGGGCGCGAAGGTAGGTATCAGCAAGCGTGCCTGCGACCGGCACCGAGGCTGCAAACAATCGCGCCGCCGCCGCTGGTGTGCCACCGGGGGCCTTGGGCTTCTTCGGCACTGGCGTATTCGGGAGGATCGGCTGGGGACGGCCCAAATGCGCTCGGGCCTCGGCCAGAAGATCGGGAAAGCGCGAGATCCCGGTTCGCTCGCGGATGATGTCGAGGAGATCGCCATGCAGTCCGACAGCCGCGTCCTGCCATTTGCCACGGGCTCCCGGTCCTGATGTGGGTCCAGTCAGCCGCACGAAGAGCGACCGGCCGGGGTTGTTCTGCAAATCGCCGACGATCCAGTAGGACCCTTCCCGCCGTCCGGCGGGAAGGTAGGCGCGACACACGCTCTCTGCGTTCTCCGCCAGAGCGCGGATCACATCTTCAGTCTCGGAATACATGGCTCAGCACCCTCCACGCGCATGTAGTCCTGTCACAGGACAACGTGCAAGCAGACGATCAAGCACTGTGATGCCGCTGGAGTCTGCTGGGCAGAAGAGCCGCAGCTTCCAGGCGATGATCTCGGAGAAGAAGCCATCGGCCTTGAGCCGGTCCTTGGCGGCACCCAAAAAGCCCGACAGTTCTATCCGGTTCACCCCCATGACGCGGGACCGGTGCAACTCCATCCCCTCGGCCAAGCGCACGACCGTCTTGCCCTCCAGAACAAGGGCATGGACTTGCGCCGCCGTGAGCTTCGGCGCATCGGCGGCAAGTGTGGTCGCGACCCACGACGGCGAAACGCGGCGACCGATGATGCGCTGACCGTCATCGGTCTGCAGCCGGTAGACGCGGGTTTCATCCTGGGGGAGCTGCTTCCAGATCGGCAGCAAGAGGCCCGCCACGATGTGCAGCGTGGTTTCCGTGAATTCCGGCACCTCGGCCAGTTCTGCCGTCCAGGCTTCAGTGAAGGCCGCGCGGTCGGCTTCCAGCCAATGGGTGTCCTCCATCATTCGGGCCGGAACCGTGCTCGCTTCCGTCGGGCGGATCAGCCGCAGGCGCGGCTCGATGGTGCCGTCATCCAGCATCAGGCTGGTGGCAGGCACCTGCACCGCGGCGCGGCCCGAGCGGCTGTTGACCAGCAGGCGTGCCTTGGGGTCGTCCAGCCAGTCGAGCGCATCCGCGAGCGAGGTCGGCGTGTTGCGCCGCTTCTCCGCGATGGTCAGAAGCTGGGTTTCCGCGCCGGGACCGGGATGGGTGTAGATCACCCGGGCATCCGTGACGCGAAAGCTTTCGGCGCGCAGCGTCTCGAGCCCGAGGTCGTAGACCCCGGCGGCGATAGCGCCCTCGATCCGTTGGTCGAGGAGTTCCTCGAAGGCCGCGAAGAGCACAGCCTGCATGTCGATTGTGAGCGCCAGCAGGCGATTGAGGAAGGTGGTGATCGGCGGCAGGTCATCCTTCAGACCGTTGTCATCAGTCAGGCTGAGGCCGGTCGCATCCTCAAACGCCCCGAGCGAGCAGCCCGCAACATCACCGCGATAGAGGCGGCGGTAAAGCTGGCGCAGAGCGTCGCGGGCATAGGGGGACTCGAGATTGTCCTCGGGCCGGAACAGCCCCTGCCCGCCGGTCTGGCGTTGGCCACGCGTGATCGCCCCGAGTGTGTCGAGACGGCGCGCGATGGTCGACAGGAACCGCTTCTCCGCCTTCACATCTGTGGCGACGGGTCGGAACAGCGGCGGCTGCGCCTGATTGGTCCGGTTAGTGCGGCCCAATCCTTGGATGGCGGCGTCTGCCTTCCAGCCGGGTTCCAGCAGATAGTGGACCCGCAGGCGCTGGTTCTTGGCGCCAAGATCGGCGTGATAGCTGCGCCCGGTGCCGCCGGCATCCGAGAAGATCAGGATGCGCTTCTGGTCATCCATGAAGGCGGCGGTTTCCGCGAGATTGGCAGACCCCGCCCGGCTTTCGACGACGAGCCGCGCCAAATGACCCTCGCCCTTGCGCACGATGCGCCGCGAGCGGCCCGTCACTTCCGCCACCAGATCCGTGCCGAAGCGCTGGACGATCTGGTCCAGCGCGCCGGGCACCGGCGGCAGCGAGGCCAGATGCTCGATCAGCGCGTCGCGCCTGCGCGCGGCTTCGCGACATTCCACCGGCTGGCCGTCGCGCGTGACGGGCCGCGAAGAGAGGTTGCCTTCGCTATCGGTGAACGGCTCATAGAGCTGCACCGGGAAGGAATGGGCGAGGTAGTCCAGGCAAGCCTCTCTTGGCGTGATATCCACCCGCAGATCGTTCCACTCGTCCGTGGGGATGTCCGACAGGCGGCGCTCCATCAGCGCCTCGCCTGTCGAGACGATCTGGATGACGGCCGCGTGGCCTGCGGCGAGATCGGCGTCGATGGCAGCGATCAGGGTCGGGGTTTTCATGGAAGTGAGCAGATGGCCGAAGAAGCGCTGCTTGGCGGACTCGAAAGCCGAGCGGGCGGCGGACTTGGCCTGGCGGTTCAGCGTACCGCCGGATTCGCCAGTAATGTTGGCCGCTTCCAGCGCCGCGGACAGGTTCCGATGTATGACTCCGAAGGCGAGCGCATATGCATCATAGATCCCGCGCTGCTCCGGCGTCAGCGCATGTTCCAGCATCTCGTATTCGACGCCGTCATAGGACAGCGAGCGCGCCGTGTAGAGGCCAAGCGACCGCAGATCGCGGGCCAGGACCTCCATCGCGGCAACGCCGCCCGCCTCAATCGCTTGCACGAATTCCGCGCGCGTCGCGAACGGGAAATCCTCGCCGCCCCAAAGACCGAGGCGCTGCGCATAGGCGAGGTTGTGCACCGTCGTTGCACCGGTGGCCGAAACATAGACCACGCGGGCATTGGGCAGCTTATGCTGCAGGCGCAGGCCCGCCCTGCCCTGCTGCGAGGCCGTGACATCGCCGCGCTCGCCTTTCGATCCAGCGGCGTTGGCCATGGCATGGCTTTCGTCAAAGAGGACCACCCCGTCGAAATCAGCTCCGAGCCAGTCGACGATCTGATCGACGCGGGACTTTTTTACGCTCCGCTCCTCGGAACGCAGCGTGGCATAGGTGGTGAACAGAATGCCCTCGGAGAGCGGGATGTCTTTGCCTTGCGCAAAGCGCGACAGCGGCGTCACCAGCAAGCGTTCCTGGCCAAGGGCCGACCAGTCGCGCTGCGCATCCTCCAGCAGCTTGTCACTTTTGGAGATCCAGAGCGCTTTGCGCCGACCCTGCGTCCAGTTGTCGAGCACAATCCCAGCCGACTGGCGGCCCTTGCCCGCACCGGTGCCATCGCCAAGGAAGAAGCCACGGCGGAAGCTGACGGCGTCCGCGGCATCGTCGGGCGCGGCCGAGACCATGTCGCCGGTTTCATCGACAGTCCAAGACCCGGCAAGATACGCGCCATGCGCCTCGCCCGCGTAGATCACGGTCTCGATTTGCGCATCGGAGAGCAGACCGTTGCGCAGCACGGCGGCGGGGAGTTTCGGCCGGTAGCTGGGTTTTGGGGGAGCGACCGAAGCCATGGCCGCAGATTGCACAAGCTTGGTCGGGTGCGGTGTGGCGCCGGGGATGTCGATCGCCTGCAGCCGGTAGGTCTCATAAATGGCATCCGACAGGCGCGCGCTGGCTCCATCCTCGGTAGCATCGCGCAGTGTGTAGGCGAGGTCTGTGGCCTCTAGCTGCGCGCCAGTGGTGGCGAGGGGTGTTGCGAGCGTGGCGCGCGATGTGCCGATGGCGGCGCGCGTGGTGCGGGCAGGGTTTCCCGGGAAGGGGGAAGTGGGGACGTGCGCGCTAGGGCTTCGGGCGTCCAGCGCGAGGCGCGGGGGGACGTGGGCAGTGATCAGCGACAGCAGGCTAGCCACATCGGACGAAATCGGGCGCGCCAGATCGGCTGTGATGCCGCCCGCCTCGCCACCGCGGCATTTGTCGAAGACCGAAATCCGCGTCTCGAAGCTGGTGCCGTGCTTGGCGAAGGCCGCACCCGACACAGCACCCGTAAAGACCAGATGCGCGGTCTGGGTCAGACACGCGAAGGTTTCCGCCCAGGCGGGCGCATCGGGCGCGAAACCGGCGCCGGTGATGGCCACAAGCCGTCCGCCGGGGACCAGGCGCGCGAGCGCAGAGCGCAGATGCCGCGCTGTCGCCTCGGTGGTGCGGGCGTCGACATTGGCCACCGCCGAGAACGGCGGGTTCATCAGGATCACGCTCGGGCGCAGCCCCGCGTCCAGATGATCGTCGATCTGGGCTGCGTCAAAGCCCGTGACAGGCCGGCCCGGAAACAAGCGACGGAGGAGATCAGCGCGGGTGTCGGCAAGCTCGTTCAGCGCGAGGCTGCCGCCCGCGATTTCCGCGAGGACCGCCAGAAGGCCCGTCCCAGCCGATGGCTCCAGCACCAGATCGCGCGCGGTGATCTGTGCTGCAGCCATTGCGGCCAGCCCCATAGGCATCGGCGTCGAGAACTGCTGGAACCGCTCCATCTCCTCGGACCGCCGCGTATGGGTCGGCAAAAGGCCGGACACCTTGGCAAGGATCGGCAGCAGCGCTGCGGGCGAGCCCGCCCGCGCCAACAGCGCGCGGCCGAATTTCCGCAGGAACAGGACCAGCGCTGCCTCGCCTGCTTCATAGGCCAGCTTCCAGTCCCAGGCGCCGGTCGCGTCAGAGCCGCCAAAGGCGCGCTCCATCTCAAGGCGCAGGCGCAGCACGTCGATCTGGAAACCTTGCGCCAGATCAGGCTGCAGCGCTTCGGCCACCCTCAAGATCGCAGCGGCCGTATCGGGGGACGGGATGGGGACAACAGACGCAAGGGCGCGCTCGGTCGCAAAATGGGCGAGATGGGTCATCGGGAAACTCCGGAATGAGGGACAGGATCAGCCCCGGACACCCTCTTTCGGGCACCCTCAGGCCTGACCTTCCCCGGCCCTCCTCTTCCTCTCAAACCCCATGATTTCCTGAGGTGGCTTGCCTTTGTTCCTGTTATGTTCTATTTTGAGAGCCAAGCTAGGAAGGGAGATCCCCGATGGAAAGCACCACTTACGCCCTGCCCGCGACCCCTAAGCAGATCGCCTATGCGCGCGCGCTGGCCCTGCGCAACCAGACGCTTTTGCCGTGGGAGATTCAGCAAGATCGGCGGTCCCTGAGCGCATGGATTGACGCGCAAGCCAAGCTGAACCCGGGCGCGCAGGACAGCCGCCCGACATCAAAGCAGGTCGCCTTTGCCGAGCGCCTCGCCCGCATCAAGCGCCGCGCCGTGCCGGATGAATGCTTCCGTGACAAGGGGCTGATGTCGAAGTGGATCGACGGGAACAAGTAAAGCTGGGCTGACCCTGCGGTGATCGAGACTACTTCAGCCGATCGACAACGGATGCCCCGCCCGACTTGGCAAGCGCGATCAGGCTGGACTGGATCTTGGATGTGAAGACGGAACTGAACGTGCCAATGGGCGTGCGGTCCTCCCAGACATAGGACCGCTCCAGAATATCCGTGTTGATCTCGTCCAGCATGACCCATTTGCGGACATGGGTCTCTAACCCCACGCGCTGCGACTCGATCTGTGGCACCTCGATAAATTTGCGCGAGGGCAAGGGCGGCTGCGTCGTGATCGGCAGGATGAACACCACGGTCTCGCTATCGGACTTGGCGACAGTGACGGCGATACAGACAGGCCGCGTCTTGCGGCCCTCGGTCTCACCCGCCATCTGCTCGCGTTTCCAAAGGAACGGATAGTGGAAAACCTCTCCAGCACTCGGCTCAGTCATCCGCCCGCGTCAAGTCCCGCTCGAGCCCTTCTATCATCAGCGCCTTGAGATCCTCGGGCATCTCGTCAACCATATGAGCCTGCTGTGTGGCCCCTCGCGCGAGCTGCTGATACTGGTCCATGCTCATCAGCACGAATTTGGGTTTGCGATGCTTGGTGATCGCAATCGGCGACCGAATGGCCGCGTCGAACAGGTCACTTGTGTGCCGCGTCAGGTCGGCCGCCTTGAACTCGGGAAGATCATGCATGATCGAGGTCTCCATTTGTGCAGAATATACATACATTCTGGATATTCTGCAAGAGATGGGTTGCGCCCGCCCATGTGTCATCCGAACCGCCGCCCTGCTTCGGTGAAGGTGTATTCATTGGCGATGATGCCGTCCTCAACGGACTCGTCCGAGGTCAGGTGGTCGTATTCAGCCTCAAGCTGGCGGTAGAGCCAGCGGGCCAGATCGCGGAACGCCTCGGTCACGGTCTCCTCGGCGTCCTCGGTCGGCGGCTGCCAGGTCGGGCTGTCGCGGGTGACGTCCACCGACATGGTGTATTCGTGGTAGTAGCGCCCGCGATGGCTGACCTCGGCGGCGAGCTGGTAGAAGTTCCGCCGCTGGATGGCCTGCAACCGATCCGCCATACCATGCAGCGTCGTGTCGCTCGGGGCGTAGTCCCGGATGCGCGCGGCCGCGCCCTTGGCGTGGGACCAATAGCCTCCGAAGCAGGCTCCGTCGCCCTGGCTCCAGAAGCCGGAGAACCAGATGCAGGGCTTGGCCCGTGTCCCGCCGCCCATCAGACGGACGGGCGTGGTCTTCAGGCGAATGCCGAGGATCTCGCAGACCCTCTCGAAATCCTCGTAGACCGCGTCCCACCAGTCGTCGTGGGGGCCGAGTTCGCGATACCAGCTGCGCGCTTTTTCCTTGGCGGCATCCAAGAGTTCGGGGAACTGGTAGACCTTGGTGCAGATGATCTCAGGCATCGACGTCCTCCCCATTCAGTGCAGCGGCCAGCCATTCTTGCGTGCTGGTCCAGCCGATAGACTTGCGAGCACCGAGATCGATGGCATGCGCGCCGCCGCCGCAGGCGTCGAGGCGAGGTCGGGAGCAGGTCAGGGCGTACTGGAAGCCCCAAAGGCCGATGAGGTCGAGCTCTTCCGCCAGGCGCAGCACGAAGCGGATGACCGCCTCGACATCGCCGTGGTCGTCGTCATGGATCCAAAGGGTGCTGCCCTCGGGGGCATCCTGGCGCACGAGATCGAAGCCCGCGACCTCCGGGTCATCGGCGTCCTGATCCGCAGCGCGGAGTTCCTGGAACAGCGCGAGCGCGCGGGCAGCCTTGTCAGGGGTGCCAACGTCGAGCAGGCACGAGAAATAGGTGAAGTAATCCGCCATGGGGACCTCCTGAATGGGGAAGACCCGACCATGAGGCCGGGCGTTGTGTAGGGATGAAGGAGTGGTTGGCGGCGATCAGCCGGTGGGACTGTCGCCCGCCGCCTGTCGCGCGGCATGCGCGCAGAGCATCTGCCGGTAGAAGCGCTTGCGCGCCGTCCGGAAGCTGCGCACGGCGCGCGTGTCGGGGTGAAGCGCCCGGACCGCCGCGCGCAGAACTGTCTGAGGCGATGCCGTCGGCGGCAGACCGAGGCGCAAGTATGCGGGATCAGTCATGTCAGCTGACCTCGACCACGGGCGAGGCGTGATGCGGATCGACCTGCGCCTCGATCCGCTCGGACCGGCCCATCCAGGGTTCGGGCCGGATGGCCTTCACCCAATCGGCAAAGCTCGGGATGAAGCCGAGATCCTCTTTCACATGTTGTTCGCCAACCCATCGGGTCGGGATGAAGCGCCCGGTCGAGAGCGTGAGGGTCTGGCCGAAGATCGTCTCGGCCATGAATATGCCCTCGGCATGGTGCCGCAGGGCCCGGTGCCGAAAATCGGCGGTGATCTCCTTGCTCTGGTCGAACCAGGTATGCACGGCGATGAAATCATCGACCGTGCCGCCCCATTTCCTCACCGAGGAGAGCGCGTGGTGATAGGGATGTGCCATCGCCGCCACCTCAGAAATCGTGCGTGTAAAGTTCGGACGAGGTGAAGCGCTCGTTGAACTCGAGATGGATGCAGCGTGCGGACGCATCGAAGCAGAACTCGCCCCACGCGCCGTCATTGTTTTCCCAACCGCCATGGGTATCGGAGAGGAAGTCGTAGGTGAGTTGCTCGACGACATCCTCCAGCGAGAGCTGCCGCATCTCGACCTCGGGATCATCCCACGTCAGCGCGGCATAGGGGATTTCGGTTGCGGGGAAGTCGACAGCCGTCTCACCCGCCCAGGCGCCGATGCTTTCGATCTGGCCGCTGTCGCCAGCACCGTCGAAGGTCACGGTGACATGAGTGATGCCGGCGGCCATGAGGCCATGGAACAGGCGGTCCTTGTTGCCGGGGCGCAGGGCGAGGGTCCGGGCGGTGCGTTCGGCATGCGCGGCAAGGATCGCCCCGAAATCGACAGCGGAAGGCCGCAGCGGGGCGGCCAGAGTGGGTTCAGTCTGGGTCATGGATATCTCCGTTCGGTGAGGACAGGTCAGACCCCCCGGGTGGCGCACTCTTCTGCCCCCCGAAGGCTCAAACCCTTCCCAGCCCTCCTCTGTCTCTCGGGCGTCACGCCGCGATCTGCAGCGCCCGGGCGGCAAAAGCGCGCCAGAGCGGATCAACAAGACGGGCATCCAACAGATCGGCACGGTGACGCAGCCGCTGTGCCAGTTCAGGCTCGTGCCAGTCAGTGGCGCGGCCAGCTTCGGCGCGAAATTGAACCGCCTCGGTCACAACGGCCCGCGCCTCAAGAGCATTGGCGACAGGGTGGCACCAAGCCACAGCGCCATGACTGGCGGCCCCGGCAAGAACCAGGCGCTGGTCGCAATCAAGGATGGCTAGAAGCTGCGGCGCTGCATCGGAGCCGTTGTCCTCGGCAAGCTCAAACGCCCCCTGCATGGCATCGGCCAGCGTCGCAAAACGCTCAACGACCACAGGGGCAGCGGCGCCCGACATCAGGGCTGCAGGCGTCCGGTGCATCCGCGTCAGCGCGAAAGGCAGGCTGGGATCAGAAGCGACAGTCGGGCCATTTGGGACAGGACCCATCAGGCGCGGGCTCGGTTGGATCGGCAGGGGAAGGTCAAACATGGCAATATCTCCGACGGCGCGGGAAGCCGTTCTCCCCACCTCAAGCCGTCAAAGACCAAAACGCCGCCCTCTTCCTCAAAGGGGCGGCGGTGATGGCTCTATGTCTTGCAGAAACGCGCTGAAGGCTGTTCTACTGAAGGCCTAATATTGAAAGTTCGGAATCTGTAATGACCGAGACGCAACTCGATCCAATTGCAGAAGGGTTTGGGAAACGAGCTACGGAAGCTCTTGCCGCGTTTCCAAACACGGTCGGGCGCTGCGTGAACTTGTGCGCATATATATCCGCGCGACTCCGAGATGACGGAATCCTAAACGAAGTTTGCCTTGGATCTCTGTCTTGCAACGGAACAAAGACATTTCAGTATCGAAAGGCTTTTCCGAGAAATCCAAAAGGTCCAGTCGAATGGGATGGGCATGCTTGGCTAGAGTTTTCGGATGGGCGCATTGGGGAACCATCTCTGATGAGAACCGCGAGAGCTCAATCTGAACATAGCAATCTTCGAAGGCACCTAGAGATGTTAGAAATTTTGGACCGTGGCGCAGTGCTCATGAGTAAAGAGGACGCAACACGAAATGGTTTCAAGTATACCAGAAAGAGCATCTTGGGACGGGAATTGGAACGCCCACTCATAGAAGGGCTGCTCGCAGTGAATAGTGCAGACCGGCAGCTTGGCGGAGAATAGGCCAAGTGCAGAAGTCTGCACTTGGCCTCCAGTTCAGCCGACCCGGTCGAGGAGCTTCTTGGCGCGCCCTTCCATGTCGAGGCGGGCATCCTGCTGGGTCTTGTCGCGCGCAAGCCGCGTGATACCCTGCACGAAGTCGAAGATGCTTTCCGGCGGGCGGCCCTCTTCCATCAGCACCTTCTCGATGATCTTGCCGGACTCCGCCTTCGAGAAGCCCCGCTTGCGCAGGAAATCCGCGCGATCCTCATCGCTGCGCGCCACGATCTGTCGCCGCGCGGCCTTGATGCCATTCACGAACCCCTGCGGCGAGGAATTGGCGAAGCGCGTCAGCGCCGGGGCCGCCTCATGGGCAAAGCGCGAGGCGGCGTATTTCGAATGCCGGATGCGGATCTCCTGGAAATCCTCGACGCCCCACAGATTCCTGTTTTGACACACCGCCCGCAGGTAGAAGCTCGCCATGCCGAGGGTCTTGGCACCAACTTCGGAGTTCCAGCAGTAGAAGCCCCGGAAGTAAAGATCGGGGGAGCCGTCCGGCAGCTTGCCCGCTTCGATCGGGTTGCGATCGTCGACCAGGAACAGGAAGACGTCGCGGTCCGAGGCATATAGCGTGGTCGTGTCGCGGCTGATCTCGACATCGGGGTTGTAGACCCCGGTCGACCAATCGAGCACGCCCGGCACCTTCCAGCGCGTGTCGCCGGTGCCATTGCCCGCAATCCGCTGCACCGCCTCGACCAGCTCATAGTCGTGGATGCGGCCGTAGTCGGGGCCGGTCACCGCGCGCAGTTCGGTGCGGCCATCCTCGGTCTCGAAGGTCTTCACCTGCTCGGCGCGGTGGTTGGTCAGACCGTATTGCAGGTTGATGCCCGCCAACGGCGCGGGCAACTGCCGCAGGTAGGACGCCGGCGCGCCAACGATGCTGGCAAGCTGGCCGAACGCCCAATGCGTGGGCGCGACCGGTTCTTGTGCCTTTGGCAGTACCAAGTGCAACCGCTCGGGGTTGTCGCGCGCGGCCTCGACACGGATGTCGGCAGTCTGCACCACACGGCTGCGGCTGCGTTCCGACCGACCCTTCACCGATGCCCAGAGATCGTCGAGCGACAGATACCGCTCGTCATCGGGCCGGTTGAACCATTCGGACGACACCCGCCCGTTCCGCTCACCCCGACTCACATCCACCTTCCAGCCACCAGCCCGCGCCGGTGCGACTGGATCCAGAACTTCTACAACGCCCATCGGCTATCTCCCGTGACAGGCGCCGAGAGCCACTCTCCCAGCCCTAAACCCGTCACCGGGAAACCGGCACTCCTCTCACTCTCGAAATCTTGGCATGATCGGCCGCAATGCGGGACAAAGCTGCTGTTCCTTTGTTCTGGTGGTGCCAATTACATCAGCGTGTGCTAGCCATCAGACATGGACAAACCAAACTCAGTTAAAGGCACAGCTACCCCTTATGCCCTTGCGGCAGCTGGTGTTCTTTTTGCATCCATCTGCTTTGGCTTTGTCCCGTATTTTAGCCGCGGGTTGACCGATCAGGGCCTCGCTCCCTACGCGGTCGCATTTTATCGATATATATTGGCAGCGGTTGTCCTGCTACCGGCACTCCTGAAGTATCGCTCAAATTGGCGGGAAATCGTCTGGGGAATGGTGGCAGGAGGCGTAATGGGGCTTGGCTGGGTCGGTTATGTCACGGCTCTTGAGACAGTTCCGGCATCGACCGTTGGTGTATTATATATGACGTATCCGGTGTTCACGATTGTGATCTCATGGACGCTTTTTGGCGACCGACCGACACGGCGCAGCATCGTTGCAGCTGGGTTGATTGTTACTGCGGCGATCATTGCAGGATCTCCAGCATCTGCGCCTGCAGACCAGATTCTAACGCTGCTCGTGTCATTGGCGGCACCTTTCGGTTTTGGTTTTGGGATATGCGTTCTCGTTCATCGCCTGTCTCGCATTGCCCCTTTGGCCAGAATAGCGTCGGTCTCACTTGGGTCAGTCATTGGCCTTGCGCCTCTCATTCTCGCGTCTGAGATCAATGAAATCCAGCCAAAGGGCGGGAGTGACTGGTTTCTGATTGTTGGTATCGGCCTGATCACCGCGCTTATTCCGCAACTGATTTACACTGTTTGTTCACCTATTATCGGTGCCACGCGCACGGCTGTTATCGGAAGCATTGAACTGCCGACGATGTTTGCCGTTGGCGTGCTTGCGTTTGGTGAAGTGATCACAGCTGCACAGGCAATTGCCTGCGCTTTGATATTGGGGGCGATAGCCATGACGCAAAGCCGTTCGACGCGTACTGTCACGACTGTAATCAGTAAGGAGCCAGAAAGGTAACTTCGGGCTCAAAGCTGCCTTGCGGCAGTGCAGCGAACCCGGCGGGTTGTCCCGCCGGGCCCGAGGGGGGGGACCCCGTTCTCAGAACGGGATCTCGTCGTCGCGGTCGACCAGCTCGGGGTTTTCGTTCTCGGCCGACTTCGGGCGGCTCAGGAAGTCGACCTTCTCGGCGATGATCTCGCAGCCGTAGCGGTCGTTCCCCATGCTGTCGATCCACTTGGTGTAGTGGATGCGGCCGTGGACGAGGACCTTCATGCCCTTTTCGCAATGCTCCGCGACCGTCTTGCCGAGACCGTTGAAGCAGGTGATGCGGTGCCATTCGGTGTCCATAACCCGGTAGCCGTTCTCGTCGCGCAACACGCGACCTTCCGAGAGGCGGGGGCGTGAGGTGGCGAGGCTGAAGTTGGTGATGTTGGTGCCGCTCTGGGTGGTGCGGGTTTCGGGTTTCTGACCGATGTTGCCGGCGAGGATGACGATGTTCTGCATGATTAGCTCCTGTGTTTCCTGTCTTCGGGACCGTCCCTTCGACAAGACCCGGAAAAAGCCCGTCGGGCGATGCGTGCACGGTGGACAGCATGGACACCGGAAACCCCCAAAGGACCGGGGTGGAGCGGGCAGGACGCCATAGGCGGCCAACACGGCCCGGGCTGACGCGGGGTTGCGCGCAGGAGGCCGAACGGGATTAGGGGATTGTCAGTCGAAGGGATGGCCCAGAAGTCAGAGAGGCGCGGGGAGCCCATGCCAGACCCTGTCATCCTGCCAATCGGGACTACCTGAACCCAAGCCCATCACCCCACTAGCGGCCAAGATTATGGTTCAACCAACCCTCGTCACCTGCCTCCCTGCCTACGGGAGTTGCGGGCCCATGCCCCGGCGGGCTATCGATACCGGAACATTCAGGACACGAGGCATAGCATGGCTGATTACGATCTCGAGGCGTTGTCGCTTCCAGAGCTGAAGAAAATGCAGAAGGACATCGCCAAGGCGATCTCCACCTTTGAGGCTCGACAGAAGGCGGAAGCCCGCACCAAGGTCGAAGCTGTGGCCAGAGAAATGGGCTACTCTCTGGCCGAACTTGTCGGCACTGAGATGAAAACCACGCGGGTGCCTGGAGCGGCGAAGTACCGGCACCTTGAGAACCCGGCGCTCACTTGGTCCGGTCGAGGGCGCAAACCGCAGTGGTTCGTGGAGGCGTTAGACGCGGGCAACACAGCGAGCGACCTAGCCATAAGTTGAGAGTGTGGGCGACGCGATCGACCCTGAACCGCCTTTCTAAACAGCATCGGGCAATGACATGGCTGGACAGAACGGACAATTAACTGCCGAATCGGGTGATCGTCACACTTTCATGGATCCGGCTTTGCAGTGCTACTTCACCACTCGCAGCGCCGGTTTGTGCGGCTCATTAACGGCCCGTTGATCTGGCGACAGTCGGAAAATAAGGGCCTCGATTTCCCCCAAAGGAATCCCAAGGTCTTTGGCGATGTCGTCCTTAGTCATGCCCTTTGACCAAAGAGCGGCCAAGACCTTTGCGAGCACGGTCGAAACCTCACGCTCGATTCCGTCTGGCTCGCCGCTTCGATAGCCTCGCTTCCCAAGCTCGATCAGCAAAGAACGGTAGTTCCATTCGCTGATATAGCCCAGAGAATTGAGGCGGTATGCCAAGGCCATGGCCGATACCTTCCAACGCTTCTTGGCCGAAATGATCTGCCCAACTGTGAAAAGGTGCGCATAGTCCATCATGTCGTTTTCGGGCATGAGGAATGCCGATGCAAATCTGTCGGCCTGCGTCTCTGCCTCTTTGTCGGCTTTCGACCCTGCGTGGTGATGCAAGACAAGGTGTCCAAGCTCATGTGCCGTATCAAAGATGGACCGTTCCGCCGTCTTCTCTTGGTTCAAGAAAACATAGGGATGTTCCCCGCGCCAAAACGAGAAAGCGTCAACATGCTTGGTCGCTTCCGACAGGGAAAGGACGCGAATACCCTTTGACTCGATCAGCTTGAGAACGTTTCCTATAGGCCTGTCGCCTATGCCCCAATGCTGGCGCAGAAGGCGGGCGGCGACATGCGGGCGGCTGCGCTCTTTGCTCAGGTCGATAAGGTCGGCGGCGGGCAGGTTGAAGCGGGAGTCGATCCACTCGTAAAGCTCGATTCCCAACGATCCCGCTGCTTCTGCAGCTCGGCGCTCTTTGGCCTTCATACGCGACAGACTGCGGAAGCTAACGGCGTCGGTATCAATACGCTCTGGCGCTTCCCGGTAAAAGAAATCAATTGGATAGGAAAGCGCGAACGCCAGGCGCTTCGCTGTCGCTTCATCGGGCGGATGCCCGTTTTCATACTTTGATAGAGTGACCGCAGACACGCCTACGCGCTCTGCGAGTCCCTTCGCTGTCAGCATCCGCCGTTCGCGGGCTGTTTTGAGACGATCTGCGTTGAACATTAGTGTTTGAAGGAAACGGTGATGTCGAAGTCTTCAATGGGGCCGGTATCGGTTTGCGGGTCTGCCTCCCAGTCGCTGTCAGGCGAATAGATGTATATCCGTTCCATCCAGTGAACAAACTTACCCTTTTCGATCACGGGGCAAGACAGTTCCACACTGCCATCAAGGCCAACCATGACATAGTAGGTACGGATACCGTCCTTCAATACGGCGGTGAGGGGGCCGGGTTTCATACCTGCGTTGACAAACAAATCGGGTCCAGAAAGGCTTTCCGCGCCGCTACCCTTTTCGGAGCGTGGCAGGGGCGGCATATTGACACAGCATTTATCAACGTTCTGGAAGCCAATGCGGACAGTGCGATCACGTTTTACAACCGCTTCAATGCCGCAAGTTCTGTCCGGCACGTAGTCAGGACCGACAAGCTGCTGGCGGAGTTCGCCAACGCCGTGAATGTAAGACAACATTCCAGCCGCGTTGAGCGGCATGGAGGGGCTGGCGTCGTCCGCATAGGCGCGGGCGGTTTGTCCGATAGCCATAATCTGCTGGCGAGTGACGCCAAAGTCCTCAAGGCGGGTTTCAACGTCCACCAGCGTGGAGACTATCACGGTGTTGAATGACGGCAATGCTCAGCCCCTTTAAGATTTTCTACATCATACGATGTTGTGTTTCTTAAAGGCAAGTGAAATTTTCCCGATGCTTCGATGGTTGTAGTGTCAGCCCGCTGCTTTGCGCTGCCATTCGTGCGCTTCGCGGTGAAGGTCGGCTCCCAGCGGCCTGTGCGCACCACGATCTGCGCCAGGGTGGCACACCAGCGTTCCTCAGATCGGCATCACCGATCACTTGGTCGTCGATATGCCCGTAGGCGCACCTGCGCCGTGCCCGGGCCTTCGGGAAGTGAGGCCAAAGCCTCACCCGAAGGGATCGTACTCCGAGACGATCACGACCTCGTCCCCGTCGATTTCATCGGCGGGAACGGCGCCGAAGGTTCCATCCCCTGCCTGGAAGACGACGATCGAGACCATGAGCGTGGCGGCGAGGGAGGCGGCGAAGGCGTGTGCATCTTTGCGGGACATCTGTTTGGCTCCTGTCTTGGAGGCGGGGGACCATCCCCCGCGCGACAGGACCTCGAAGGCCCGAAGACTGGCTGACATCACCGGGTGCGTTCGGCTCGTCCGAATCCGCCCGGCGGCACGGGCTTGCCCGTAGTCCGACCCCTCGCGGGTTGATCTCGAAGACGGGATTCTGGCCAAGGAAGGGAGTGGCGAGCGGGGGATGGTCCCCCAACGTCAGGAGCCGGTTGTCCCGCTGATGCTTGGAACGCCGCCAGCCTCCCGGCCACGCTCTTGGTTGAAGACACCTTCTTTGGGGATGGATCCTTTGGCGCCCCGCGAACTCAAAGGACAAGGTTGTGATGGTTGAGAGGCCCGCGCTTGGGCGGGCCTCTCGGTTTCAGTTGGGCTCAGGCGGCCAGGTCCGCGCCCCCTGCCCTTTCGCCCTGTTCATCGCCGACGATTTCAAGCCGCGCGTTGCGGTATCCTTCCTTGGCGATCCAAAGCTCGGCCGCAGTAACGGACTCCGCCAGATGCAGCAGCTCCGTGTTGCCGCCGAAGTCGAGAAGCACGCGCACCTGCCCGGGCTTCGGATCCTCGACCACCTCGAAGACGAGGGTGCTGTCAGCGGAATGGCTGCGCATGATGGTCACGAGGATCACCCCGTCCGAGGAGAAGTTACCCTCATGCAGCGTGAACGACGCGGGTGCCGTCCATGTCGGATAGGGCCGGGGTGGTTCCTTTTTCACAAGGCGGCCAACGCCGTTCGAGCGCTCCCAGGCCGCCAGCTTCTTTGTGAAGCGTGCCGGTGGCTTGGGGCTGCCGTCAGTGTAGCGAATGAGCGCCCCGAGGGGGGCTGTGTCGATGATGGTTGTTGCAGACATGATTCCTCATTCCGAATGCGAGTAATCGCATTCATCCTATTGATATTGTTACGTTATAGGGTGATTGGGGGCGGAATGCCCGCCCCCCGCTGGATCACGTTATTCCGCGGCCAGCATCGACGCGCCTTCAGCAGGCAGGTCATCCGTCAGGAATGCAGGAAGGTCAGCTTCACTGACGCTGTCGGCGACTTCGGCATCGACATCCGGCCCCTGCCCTTCGGCATGGTCCTCACCGTCCAGCGCCACGAGATCGTTCCGGCGCAGGACCTCGGGCAACCAGCCGCTGCCCTTCAGCAAGCGCGCGGCCTCACTGGCCATCTCTCCCTTCTTCAGGTGATCGAGGAGCTGCGCAGTCCCCTCCCCTTTCGCCTCGAGCACGGCCTCAAGGATGCGGGCCTTGGGCACGCGGTTGAGATAGGTGTCGACCGTCGGCTCCCAGCCCGCCTCGATCATGTCGAGATCTGTCGCGCGCGCCAAGAGATCGGCATGCGCCATCCGCCGGGTCAGACCGCCAGCGGAGATGCCTGCCCCGTAAGGGTTCACCTTCTCATGCAGCGCGTTGACGCCGAAGCTGAGGCAATGCGCCAGCAAGGCCAACCGACTGCCCTGGTCGAGGACCGTCAGATAGTCCCAGAGTGCCGCATCGTCGCCAAGCGGCAGATCGGCTTCCCATTCCGCGTGACGCTCGTCGACCAGCTTTGCCACCACGCTGTCCTTCAGATCGGGCGCCTGCGCCGACATGTAGACGTGACGCACCGAGGCTTCGAGACAGCTGCCCGAAGCAGAGGAGGTGCGGAAGGTGTCCGTCACAAGCTTCAGCAGCAGCAACGTCAACGCTACGTCGGGCGAGCGCCCGATCGCTTCACGCAGCGCCAGCGTCCGGTGGGCCGTCAACTCCATGACCAACCGCTCGGGCAGCGGCTTCAGCGCTCCGTCATCCTCATCCTCGGGCAGATCGCCGCCAATCGGCTGGCCTCCCGACATGATTACGGTTCCGCCATGAGCGGCACTGTCATAGCCATCGGTGAGATCACGATCATCCCCCTGCCCCGCCACCGCAGGATCAGTACCATCCTGGACCGCGGTCTCCTCAACGGGCTCATCCGCTGGACGCACATAGCCGCGATAGACTGCCAGCGCGCCGTAGCGGTCGAGCGTGACGAACGCCCCTGCCCGTCCGATTTCCAAGGGATCGAAGATCAATGGCCGGGTCTCGAGCTTTTCCATCTCCGTTTCCAACACGCCAAGCCGCGTGTCGATCTCGTCGGGGATTTCATCCTGACCCGCGTATTCCTCTTCCAGCGCCCGATACTCGGTCAGCAGCCTGGCATGGGCCGCGCCTTCGTCATCCGTCATCGGTGCCGGATCACCGGACAGGGACCGCAGGCCGTGGCTGTAGCCGTAGGGCAGGTCGAGTGCGACCTCGATCCACTTCCAGCCCTCAACGGCAATCGTCTCAGCCTCGGCCTGGAGTTTTTCTGTCACCAGCCGATCAAGCAGGGCAGGGTCTTCGAGCCAGCCACCGTCATCGCCTTGGAACAGGTCATGCAGCATCGTGCCACCCGCCGCTTCATAGGCCTCAACACCCACAAAGACCGCGCGCCGGTCGGACGCCCGGACCGAAGTCTCGGTCAGCATGCGCCGGATTTGGAATGGCTCCTTGTTCCAGGATGAATGGATCACATCCCAGACCTGAACCTGACGCGCGTGATCGGGGTTCACCGTGAAGGCCATGAGCTGCTCCAGCGTCATGCCATCCTCGGCGTAGACTTCAAGCAGGGCAGGGGCGACGGAAGCGAGTTTCAGGCGCTGCTTCACGACCTGCGGCGTCACGAAGAAGGCCGCAGCAATCTCTGCATCGCTCTGACCCTTATCCCGCAGGGACACAAACGCGCGGAACTGATCGAGCGGGTGCAAGGCGACGCGCTGCATGTTCTCGGCCAAGGAATCGTCCTCGGCCAGGATGTCGGACGCAGCATCGCGCACGATGCAAGGAATGGGCGTCGTCTTCGCCAACCGCTTTTGCTTCACCAGCAAGGACAATGCCTGGAACCGGCGGCCCCCGGCCGGTATCTCGAACTTGCCGGTCTCGGTACCATCGTTAGCCAAGACGGGCCGAACGCTCAGGCTCTGCAAGAGGCCGCGGCGGCCGATGTCTTCGGCCAGTTCCTCGACGGACACGCCAGCCTTGATGCGCCGCACATTGGACTGGCTCAGCACCAGCTTGTCGAAAGGGATATCCCGTGAAGGGGACATCGTGATTTTCTGGACAGCTTTGGTCATCAGATCTTCTCCACGACGGGCGCCGGAAGCCACTCTCCCGATCTCACTTCCCGTCACCCTCAAACCAACACTCCTTTCCCTCTCACGATCGTTCTTGACCGCGGTCAAGAAGTTCACGTGGGAGCAAGTTGTGTGCGTAGGATCCTTTCGAAATAGGCGTCAGGGTGTTTGATCGTGTCTGCTCTTGCTATCAGGTAGTCGAAGACGAGAAGCAGTTTTCCCGCGCCAGCTTTCTGGATGCCATACCGAAGTTCGTCTTGGCTTATTCTAAGCAATCGACCGAGCTCGTATAGAATGCGGGTAAGGGCTTCTCCTGTCCGCGGCGGTTCTGGGAAAAATCCTGCAACATGGGTGAAATCCTCCCATGCCATGCGTGCTGGGTCTCGGTTCATCGTCGGTTTGGTTTTTGCGGTTTGTTCACTGCGATTGACCGTAGAGGGAGCAATCTTTTTAATATCTTTTTTTATAGACTCTATGTGCCGGACATTTTGTCCGTTTGTGGCGGGCAGATCGTTGGATTCTGGTGCATAAGGTCGGTGTTCGATAGCTTGTAAATTATCTTCGGAACCAGCTTTTTCTGCGGCATGGTGTTCACCGTAGCTTGCGTCGGTATCGGCTCCGAGGGCTCTAAGTTCCGAGATAACGCTCAGGACTGCATCAACGGTTAATGTTGCTCGACGCAGGACATTTCTGATCATGTTGAGGGTAGAGAGCTTTGCGTCATCGAAGCGTGTCTGTTGGAGTAGCGAAGCTCGTAGGGCCAACGCCTCAGCCTTCAGTGAGCGCAAGCGCTCGCGTTCTTCGGTGAGTTGCAAGGCTTGCGTCGAGAGCGATCCGTACCTCTGGATCAAGGGCATCAGGTCGATGCCGAAGGCATCTCTGATAACGCCTCCATACCGCAGCGGAAAGCGTTTGCCATTTGCTGAGTTCTTGCGTTCGATCAGTTCAGCAGCTGAGAGGCGTCCCAGGCTGCGTCGAAGTGTTCTCTCATCGAGTCCATTGGCGCGCTCTGACAGAGAAGCGTTCGATGGGAACACGACAGTGAGCGTAAGTCGCTGGCTGTCCTGAATCTCACGTTCTTTGCGGGGTAGGAAGCTAATGAGCGCGGTCAGAACGGCGAGGTCATTGGCTGTGAGACCGAGCTCCTTCCTCAGTACGCGAACTGGGCCCAGAAGCTCATAGGGGTTAGGGCAGGGCAGAGATATCCGTTCCGCCAGGGCGGTTGTTGTTTCAGTTGCATGTCTCATGGTGTTTCGGAAGAAAAAGCATCCCCGTTCACCGCGAGCGGTGTTGAAATCGATTCGTTTTGGGGGTATCAATCAGGTGTCGAGACTGATTGAGGCCCTTCGGAAGCATCGCTTTCGGGGGGTCTTTCTTTTTCTAGCCGGTCCTCCTTTCGTTTCTGCTCGTTGCTTTTGATGTCTTGACCGCGGTCAAGACACGGGGTCGTCACTTTGGCCCGTCTTGACCGCGGTCAAGAAGCTCCATGACCAGTTTCCGGACTGCCTCCTCAACACGAGGGACAAGATCAGCGTCCACATCGATGGTGATGCGGTTGCCCTTTCGGCCGATCTTCACGCGCTCACTGGGATGTGTCTTCTGCGTCGACGGTTTGGTGGCTGTCAGCAAGGTAACCGCCGCTTCGAGACGGTCGGGGCCCGGTACGTTGCGAGGGATTTTGCCGGCAACTTCTCGGGCTCTCGCGACGTCTTTCTCGCACAGCCTGAAAAGCTTTTCCCAAACCCGTCGACCAACGCCGTGTGCAGGTCCGATAGCCTGGATCAGTTCCATCGGGATGCCCGTAGCGATACGGTTCATCCGCGAGACGAGCGATTCATCGATCTGAAGTGCCCGATACGCGATCGTTTGAGCGTTCTTGCGCGTTTCGTCGGTTTTCCCAAGTTCTCGAATGATCCCGGCGACAAACAGAGCCCTTTCGATGAACGATGGGTCTTGACGCGCATTATTCTCCACGCCTTGGGCAATGAGAGCTTCCTCGTCGGTCATCTCCATGACCGTGGCGCGCACTTTCTGACCAAGTTGGCTACAAGCGAGAAGCCGACGGCGTCCATAGACGATCTCAAGCGCACCGTCCTGGGTTCGGCGAACCAGCACTGGAACCTTTTGACCGTGCTCGCGGATCGACGAGACAAGCTCATCCAGACCATCGCTTGGATCGATGCGGTCCATGACCGCGGACATCCGTATGGCGGTCGGGTCGATCAGCCGCGTGGCGTGTTTATCTTCTTCGAGCACGGATGCTTGTGCGCGAGCTACAGTTGGGCTCGTTCGCTTCACATCCAGATCCTCGTCCGAAGGCGGCGTTTTGCCCATCGCGTTCTTGAGTGAGTCCCCGAAGACCTTACGCGCCATGGCTACGCCCCCATGCTTTCAGGATTTCGCGTTCGACTTCGTCGGTCACGCGCGAGACGGACTCGATCGCGCGCTCGTAAGTTCTGCGATTCACGTCGCGAGGTTCGACCTCGAAGATGCTCTGCTGGGTGTTCGCAGCATCACCCACGGCTGTTGATTTCAGGAACTCGGCAGACAGCACGGCATCCCCGAGGACTGTCCGAAGCAGAGACGAGATCTGCACTTGCGGACCATCCGTATTTTCGTAGCGGGTGATCAGAACGCGCACGAAGTTCAGTCCATGTTCCGGGGCGTGTGCCTCGACGACGCCCATCAGGTTGCTCGCCATGCCCAGAAAGCTCGCCAGCGACATGACATCGAGCATCGACGCGTTGAGCGGGATCAGGACCCCAGTTGATGCAAAGAGTGCAGAGATCACAGAGAAGTTCAGCTGCGGTGGGGTGTCAAATATCACCACATCATATCGGTTGAGGACGGGCTCAAGCGCTTCCCGGATGCGGCTATGGAACGTGGTGGCGCCGTGCCTGAAGCTCAAGGCGACCTCGAACTCGTACTCCATGATGTCCATGGATGCTGGAATCAGATCCACAGTCGGGAAGTTCGTTTTGCGAATGATATCTGCTGCGGGCAATGGATCGTCGGATCGGATAAGATCGTATGAAGTCGGCATATCCGGATCGAGCTCGGGAGTAACCCCGAACAGGTTTGTCAGACTTGCCTGGCTGTCTAGGTCGATCAGCAAGACCCGGTAGCCGCGCAGACCCAGTAGTTGTCCTACATGGGCAACAGATGACGTCTTTGCCGAACCACCCTTCAGGTTGAAGATCGTCAAGACCTGACAAGCCTCTCCCGGTCTTCTGTGCGGGTGTTCTTCTGGCTTGATCCTTCCAGTCTCGAGAAGTACGCGTTGTGCCTCGACCATCTCCTCTGCAGAGAAGCTACGGCGGTTGCCGCCCTCCAGGACACCTTCGGGAAAGCCTTCGAGGTTTGACACATGATGGCGAAAGGTATTCTGATTAATGCGAAGCAGTTCAGCCGCTTCCCGCATGGCGAAGCGTCGGAGGCCCTTCTGAGCGTCCGGTGGGAAGGTTTCCTGCGCATGTTCACGCAACCGACTACCAAGCCGCTTGGACATGACTTCAAATCTCTGGGAGGCCCGTATCCCGTTCAT